>SLRW01000115.1 GCA_007130745.1 Gammaproteobacteria bacterium | reverse complement strand
TTGTATTTTTCAGTGGTGTAGCGCGCCGAATCAAGGCCGTCACGCAGGATGCCTGGGCGGATGAAGACCATCAGGTTGCGCTTGGTGCGGTTCACGCTGTCGGAGCGGAACAGGCGCCCAAGCACCGGGATGCTGCCGAGAATCGGCACCCGCTGCGAGGTTTCCTGCACATCGTCGTCAATCAGCCCGCCCAGCACGATAATCTGTCCGTCCTCGGCGATTACCCGGGTCTTGAGGCTGCGCCGGTTGGTGACCAGGTCCACCGCGCCGCCGGTGGTGCCACTCAGGCTTGAGACTTCCTGTTCAATGTCCAGTTCCACCGCGTTGCCTTCGTTGATTCTCGGCGTGATCTTGAGGGTCACGCCCACATCGCGGCGGTCGATGGTCTGGAAGGGGTTCATCCCGCCGTTGGTGCCGCGCTCGGAAAACTGGCCCGTGAGGAAGGGGACTTCCTGCCCCACGCTGATTTCGGCCTCTTCATTATCCATGGTCACCAGCATGGGCGTAGAGACTATATTGGTGGCGGAGTCGCCCTGCAGGGTGCGCAGCAGGGCGCCGAAGTCGACCCGTTCGCCGTCTTCGGAGACCGCGCCAATACCCAGGGTGCCGCCTTCAAAGTCGCCACTGACATCGGGGAAATTGGCCAGCCCCAGGATCGGCGAACCGGTACCGCTGAAGTTGACCAGGCCGCCGGCGCCTTCACGTGTGGCGTCTACTACCCACTGTACCCCCAGCTGGGTAGCGCGGTCGGAGGCGATTTCGGCGATGATGGCTTCCACCAGCACCTGGGCCCGGCGAATATCCAGCTGACGGATCACTGCCTGCATGGAACGCATGGTTTCCGGCGGCGCGGTAATCACCAGCGAGTTGGTGTGCGGGTCGGGCACGATGCTCACATGGTCCTCACCGTTTTGCCCGTCGCGGTTCTTGCCCACGTTTTCGAGTATGTTGGCCAGCCCTTCAGCCTCGGCGTGGCGCAGGTAGACCACCTGGGTGTGGCCGGTGTCCTCCATGGGCGCATCCAGATGCGCAATCAGCGCCCGCATGCGCACCCGGCGGGATTCCTCGCCGCCCAGCAAAATACTGTTGGTGCGCGCATCCGGCATGATCTTGAGTTCACCGCGATCCTGACCGTCGCTGCTGACGCCTTGCAGGATCCGCACAACCTCGGCGGCATTGGCGTGTTCCAGGCGCACCAGCTCGAATTCCTCCTCGCTGGTGCGGTCAATGCGGCGAATAATATTGAGCAGCCGATCCACATTCGCCTGTCTATCCGAGATGATCAGGCTGTTGGAGGGCGGATAGGCGGCCAGATGGCCGTGCTGCGGGATCAGCGGGCGCAGGATCGGCACCAGCTGTGCTGCCGGGACATTTTCCACCACGATCACATGGGTGACGATTTCATCCCGTGGCGCCCCGCGCAGAGGCGGCTCGTCTGCGCCGGTCTGTTTGGCGTCGCTGGCCGGTACGATCTTGTAGACATCGCCGGAAGGCACGGCGGAATAACCGTGCACGGAGAGGATGGAAAGAAAGGTTTCGTACAGGGAGTCCGGCGTCATCGGCTGCGAGGACATCACGGTGACTCGCGCCGATACCCGTGGATCAATAATGAAGTTGCGCCCGGTGACGTCGCTGACGGTTTCGATCAGCGCCTTGATATCGGCATCCTTGAGATTCAGCGTGATGGTTTCATCCGTTTGCGCCATGGCCGGGGGCAGGCACAGCAGCGCCAGGGCCAGCAGCAGGGCAATTCGTCCTCGGGTGAATATGCTTGTCATGAGTCTGTGCATTTTATGCCTGCGTCAGGGGAAGATCGCGATGGTGCCCCCGCGTGCTCCTATCTGTCCAGTGATACCGAGAGGTTTTCTGTTTCGCCGCGCCGTTCAAGCATGACACTGACGGAAGTCGCATTCGGCAGTTCATTGATCAGCTCCATCACGCCCTGTGGATCATCCAGCCGCACGCCGTTGATCTCCTTGACCAGGTCGCCGGGGCGCAGGCCGAGTTCACGGAATATTTCCTGCTCCTGTCCGGGGTAGATCCGGTAGCCCTGGAATTCGGCGTTGCGATACACCGGGCGGAAGCGTACCAGGTCGGTGATGCGTTCCGGGTTATCCAGCAGTTCCTCGCGCAGCGCGATCAGGTCCGGCCCATCGGTAGTCGGGCGCCGGGCCACGGGCGCGCGCGGGGCGCCGTTGATTTCATCGCTGCGCGGCAGGCGCAGGGCTTCAAGGTTGCCGCCACGGCGGATGATCACCCGGTCCATGTAGATGTTTTCGATGGTGGCGTTACCGGGGATTCTGTCGCCCACGGCATAGATTTTTTCATCATTGTTGCCTTCGGCGATGATGGCGCGCGAGGCTTCCCGTACGCCGGTGGCGTAAATACCCTTGAGGTTCAGGTTGAGGCGGGTTTCGGGGGCATCAATCACTTCCTGTTCAAGCGGGGCGTCGTCTGCCTCGGCCACCCCGAACAGGTTGCGTTCCATAATCGCATCCACCGAGGCGACGCCGTTGTCCTGTGGCCGCGGTTCGCTCCCCGGGCGCGCCGCAGGCATGGCTACGCTGTCGGAAGTGTAGCTCTGGCCGCCCAGTACCTCCCAGGTGAGCTCTCCGGCCACGCGCGCCAGTAACAGCACCAGCACCACAACAGCGATGCCCGGCGCCCAAACGCCGGTTTTCTGCAGCCAGGGCTGCAGCCGATCCATGTTGAGGGGAGGTGTGTTCATCGCTACCTGTTTGTCCCGTCAGAGTCGGGACGCCTAATTATACGCTGTGGACGCAGTGCGGTTGAAGCAGGCCTTGTCGATCCTGCCCAGTGTCCCTGATTCCGGGGGCATAGGGCAAGCTTTTAAGGCAATTTGTCAACTCTCTGTCGCAGTGAACTGACGGGTCAAAGGGGAACCTGTGATGCTTTGTATGGTCTCTTGCTTTGACACCGGGTTAACTTCGGTTGTGATGGTGGAAATTGTGTCGGGGCACTGTGAGCCGATGGGGGCTTTGCTATAAACTCTCCGGTATGACCGAGCGAAAGCATCATCACGGCGACGAAGGGGTCGCGGTTGAGTCAGCCCGACCGGAGCTGAAGGAGCCGCCCCTGTACAAGGTAGTCATGCTTAATGATGACTACACCCCCATGGAATTCGTCGTCCACGTACTGGAGCAGTTCTTCGGCATGGCGCGTACCCGCGCTACCCGGGTTATGCTGCAGGTACATACCGAGGGCAAGGCTGTGTGCGGGGTCTTTACATCCGAGATCGCCGAGACCAAGGTGGCCCAGGTAAATGAATATTCACGGCAGCATGATCATCCCCTGCTGTGCTCGATGGAAAAGGCCTGAGAATAGCGATGCTGAGCAAGGAACTTGAAAACACCATCAACCTGGCTTTCAGCCAGGCGCGCGAACAGCGCCATGAGTTCATCACGGTCGAGCACCTGTTGCTGGCCCTGCTGGACAACGCCATGGTCGCCGAGGTGCTGCGCGTGTGTGGTGCCGACCTTGAAGTGCTTGGCCGCGACCTCAACGAATTCATCGAGGCCAACACGCCGTTGCGCGGCGAGGGCGAGGAGCAGGACGTGCAACCCACGTTGGGCTTCCAGCGCGTGCTGCAGCGCGCCTTCTTCCATGTGCAGTCCTCCGGGCGCAAGGAAGTCACCGGCATCAATGTGCTGGTCGCCATTTTCAGCGAGCAGGATTCCCACGCCGTTTATTTGCTCAATCGCCAGACCGTGACCCGCCTGGATGTGGTTAATTATATCTCCCACGGCATCCGCAAGGTGCATGAGCAGGACGAGTCCGAGGCGCCGCAGGAAGACGTCGAGCAGCAGGGCGAAGGCGAGGAGGGGGCTGAAAGCCCGCTGGAGCTCTACGCCACCAATCTCAATATCAATGCCGACCACGGCCGCATTGACCCGCTCATTGGCCGCGAGCTCGAAGTCGAGCGGGTGGTGCAGATTCTCTGCCGCCGGCGCAAGAACAACCCGCTGCTGGTGGGCGAGGCCGGCGTGGGCAAGACCGCCATCGCCGAAGGTCTGGCCTGGCTGATTACCCAGGGCAAGGTGCCCGAGGTGCTTGAAAACAGCACTATCTATTCGCTGGATCTTGGCGCGCTGGTGGCCGGCACCAAGTACCGCGGTGATTTTGAAAAACGCCTCAAGGGCGTGCTGGCCCAACTGCGTAAGGAAGAAGGCGCGATCCTGTTTATTGACGAAATCCACACCATCATCGGTGCCGGTGCGGCCTCGGGCGGGGTGATGGACGCCTCCAACCTGATCAAGCCCATGCTGGCTTCGGGCGAACTGAAGTGCATCGGCTCTACCACCTACCAGGAGTATCGCGGCATCTTCGAGAAAGACCGCGCCCTGGCTCGGCGCTTCCAGAAGATCGACGTCGCCGAGCCGACGGTGGACGAGACCTACCAGATCCTCAAGGGGCTGAAGAGCCGTTTCGAGGAACACCATGCTGTGCGCTACACCAACCCGGCGCTGAAAGCGGCCGCCGAGCTTGCGGCCCGGCACATCAATGACCGCTTCCTGCCCGACAAGGCGATTGATGTGATCGACGAGGCGGGCGCCTCACAGCGTCTGCTGCCGGCGTCAAAGCGCCGCAAGACAGTGTCCGTGGGGGATGTGGAAG
>SLRW01000088.1 GCA_007130745.1 Gammaproteobacteria bacterium | reverse complement strand
GCCCCGCGAAGCGGGGCCGGAGCTAGTTTGGCGCCCAACGGCCGTTGAGGGCGCGGAGCACCCTGAGGGGGTAGTCATGACGGCCGAGGCTGCCGTTGTAGCGGGCCAGTGCCCGGATCAGGTCGCCGTTTTCCTTGTCCAGGTAATGGCGCAGGATGGTGCAACCCATGCGCAGGTTGGTGTCGATGTGGAACAGGTTGTCATCGGGGCGGCCGATTTCGTCCAGCCAGAAGGGCATGACCTGCATCAGGCCACGGGCGCCGACCACGGATATGGCGAAACGCTCAAAGGCGCTTTCCACTTCGATTACGGCCAGTACCAGTTCCGGTTGCAGATCGGCCTTGCGCGCTTCCCGGTAAATTGCCCTCAGCAAATCCAGGCGTTCCCCGGGGTCGTCAATAAAAGGGGAAAGGCGGTTTGAGTTGTCGGCCAGCCAGACTTCCGCGGCGTAGCGATCCCTGAAACCGTCGTCGGCGTCCATCGCGGCCATCACGGCCTGGCGCAGTTCGGGGCTGGGCGGGGCTTCGCCCACGTCCTGGGCGCCGGTGGGCGATATCATACCGGCCGGCGCCAGGCCGGCCAGCAGGGCTGTCAACGCCGGCCAGCGGCGTGTCAGCCGAGTTCGGCGCGAATCTGTTGCGTCAGCCATTGCAGCAATTCATCCCGGGGGCGGGTGGTGGCTTCACTGTCGCGGCGGCCGCGATATTCCAGTGTGCCTTCATCCAGCCCGCGTTCGCTGATCACCAGCCGGTGGGGAGTGCCGATGAGTTCCATGTCGGCAAACATGGCGCCTGGGCGCAGGCCGCGGTCATCCAGCAGCACTTCAAGTCCTGCTTCGGTGAGTTGTTGATACAGCGCCAGCGCCGCTTCGCGCACCCGGGCGGACTTGCCGAAGTTGATCGGGCACAGGGCGAGCTGGAAGGGGGCGATGGGGGTGGGCCAGATAATGCCCTGTTCGTCATGGTTTTGTTCTATGGCGGCGGCGACCACGCGGGAGACGCCAATGCCGTAACAGCCCATCACGGCGGGCTGCTCGCGGCCCTGTTCGTCGGTGACGGTGGCCTGCATGGCCTCGCTGTAGCCGGTGCCGAGCTGGAAGATATGCCCCACCTCGATGCCGCGGGCAATGTCCAGTTGGCCATGGCCGTCCGGGCTGGGATCGCCGGCGACCACCTCGCGCAGGTCGGCGACTTCGGGCAGCTCGACGTCACGTCCCCAGTTGATACCGAAGTAATGCTTGTCGTCGCTGTTGGCGCCGCCGGCAAAGTCGCTCATCACCGCTACCGCGCGGTCGACAATGCAGGGGATGGGCAGCTTGACCGGGCCCAGCGAGCCGGGGCCGGCGCCGATGACCTTGCGGATTTCGGCTTCATCGGCCAGCTCAAACTCATCGGCCACCTGTGGCAGGCGGGTGGCCTTGATATCATTGAGAGTGTGGTCGCCGCGCACGATCAGGGCGATCAGGCCGCCGTCACTGGCCCGCACGATCAGTGTCTTGACGGTTTTTTCCACGGGCAGTTTGTAGTCGCGCACCAGGTCTTCGATGCTGCGCGCGCCGGGCGTGTCCACCAGGCGCATCTGCTCGGCTGGCGCCGGCGCTTCATCGCCGGGGGCGAGGGCTTCGGCGAGTTCGACGTTGGCGGCATAGTCGCTGTCGCTGGAGAAAGCGATGGCGTCCTCGCCGGAGTCGGCCAGCACATGAAATTCGTGCGAGGTGCTGCCGCCGATGTTGCCGGTATCGGCTTCGACCGCGCGGAAGTGCAGGCCGCAACGCTCGAAAATGCGGCTGTAGGTGCGGTACATAAGCTCGTAGGTGGCGGCCAGGCAGTCGGGGTCGAGGTGGAAGGAGTAGGCGTCTTTCATGAGGAATTCACGCGCCCGCATGACACCGAAGCGCGGCCGGATTTCGTCCCGGAACTTGGTCTGGATCTGGTAGAAATTTACCGGTAGCTGGCGGTAGCTGCGGATTTCGTTGCGAAAGACGTCCGTGATGACTTCCTCGTGGGTGGGCCCGAGGCAGAAATCACGCTCGTGACGGTCGTGCAGGCGCAGCAATTCGGCGCCGTATTTGTCCCAGCGCCCGGATTCCTGCCACAGCTCGGCCGGCTGCACCATGGGCATATGCAACTCCAGCGCGCCGCTGCGGTCCATTTCCTCGCGCACGATGTTTTCGACCTTGCGCAGTACGCGCCAGCCCAATGGCATCCAGGTATACAGGCCGGAGGCCAGGCGACGTATCATGCCCGAGCGCAACATTAACTGATGGCTGATGATTTCAGCGGCGGCGGGGGTTTCCCGGGTTGTGCCAAGGTGAAAGCGGGACAGCTGCATGGTGTTATTATCCGGTTGTTGTCTGGTCGCTGAAACAGCCTCGCTGCTCCACAGATTGCGGTGACGGATGCCGGCCCCGGTACGGAGCAAATCCCGCGCATTCTCACTTGTTTCGCCCCGGCGGCACAAGGTTAGTTTGCTGCGCCCCCTGTGGATATTTATACTGTGTCATTACCCGTGATCGTGGCGTGGGCCCGGGAGGCCCGGCACGATCAACTCCCCGTGCGCAACTGGAGATGAAAGGCGTGGAACTGACCGGTGCCGAAATACTCGTCCGCTGTCTCAAGGAAGAGGGCGTCAAGCATGTGTTCGGCTATCCTGGCGGGGCAGTGCTTAATATTTACGACACGCTCAACGCGCAGGAAGACGTTGATCATATCCTGGTGCGCCACGAACAGGGCGCGACCCACGCTGCTGACGGCTATGCCCGTGCCACCGGCAAGCCCGGCGTGGTGCTGGTGACTTCAGGCCCTGGCGCAACCAATGCCGTCACCGGGATTGCCACAGCCTTCATGGACTCCATCCCGATGGTGATCATCACCGGACAGGTGCCTACTCATGCCATTGGCAGCGACGCTTTCCAGGAGGTGGATGCGATCGGCATTACCCGCCCCTGCGTGAAGCACAACTTCCTGGTCAAAGATGTGAGCGACCTGGCTTTGACTATCAAAAAGGCGTTCCATGTGGCAACCACAGGCCGTCCGGGTCCGGTGGTGGTGGACGTGCCAAAGGATGTGACCATCGCGCGCTATCCCTTCGAGTATCCGAAGAAAATCGAGATGCGCTCGTATAAGCCGGCGAGCAAGGGGCATACGGGGCAGATACGCAAGGCCATGGATATGATTCTGGAGGCCCGCAAGCCGATGATCTACAGCGGCGGCGGCGTGGTGCTGGACAAGTCTCATGAGGTCTTTACCGAATTCTGCCGCCTGCTCGGCTATCCGGTGACCAATACCCTGATGGGGCTTGGCGCCTTCCCCGGCAGTGACCCGCAGTTTGTGGGCATGCTCGGTATGCATGGCACCTATGAAGCCAATATGGGCATGCACCACTGCGATGTGCTGATCGCTATTGGCGCGCGTTTTGATGACCGCGTCACCGGCAACATCGAGAAATTCTGCCCCCATGCCCGCATTGTGCATATCGATATTGATCCGGCGTCCATTGCCAAGACGGTCAAGGTGGATGTGCCTATTGTGGGCGCGGTGGGGCCGGTATTGAAGCAGATGAACCGCATGTTGCGTGAATCTGAGCGCAAGCCTGACGAGCAGGCCCTGCGCGAGTGGTGGAAGCAGATGGAAGAATGGCGCGCCACCGACTGTCTGCGCTATGACCGCAGCAGCAAGCGCATCAAGCCGCAGTACGTGATGGAAGAGCTGTATCGCATTACCGGTGGTAAAGCCTATGTGACCTCGGATGTGGGGCAGCATCAGATGTGGGCGGCGCAGTTTTACAAGTTTGATCTGCCCAATCGCTGGATCAACTCCGGCGGGCTGGGCACCATGGGCTTTGGTCTGCCGGCGGCGTTGGGTGTAAAGCTGGCGCTGCCCGACGAGGAAGTGGTCTGCGTGACCGGCGAGGCCAGCATCATTATGTGCATTCAGGAGCTCTCGACCGCTCTGCAGTACGGTTTGCCGGTGAAAGTGATCAACCTCAATAACGGTTATATGGGCATGGTGCGCCAGTGGCAGGAGTTTTTCTTCCAGAAACGCTACTCCATGTCCTACATGGAGGCGCTGCCGGATTTCGTCAAGCTGGCGGAAAGTTTCGGCCATGTGGGCATGAAGATTGAAAAGCCGGGGGATGTGACCGGTGCACTGGAAGAGGCTATGGCGATGAAGGATCGCCTGGTGTTCATGGACTTCATTACGGATCCGGAAGAGAACGTCTATCCGATGATCCCGGCAGGTGCCGGCCAGAACGAGATGATTCTGGTCTGAACTCTTTTCACCGTGCTGCGGCTGGCTCGTCGTGGCGCTATTCTTAAGGAACAGGCAACAATGCGGCATATTCTGTCGATATTGCTCGAGAATGAGTCTGGCGCCCTGTCGCGGGTAGCGGGGCTGTTCTCGGCACGTGGTTACAATATTGAGTCTCTGACCGTGGCGCCCACCGAGGATCCCTCGTTGTCACGAATGACGCTGGTTACTTCCGGCAGTGACGAGGTCATTGAGCAAATCATGAAGCAGGTCAACAAGCTGATTGATGTGGTCAAGCTGGTGCTGTTGACCGAGAGTGATCACATAGAGCGCGAGTTGATGCTGGTGAAGACCCAGGCGCGCGGTGAAGCCCGCGAGGAAGTCAAACGCCTGGCGGATATTTTCCGGGCTCGTATTATTGATGTGGATGAAGGCACCTACACGGTAGAGGTGACCGGCACCGGCCAGAAACTCGACGCCTTCTTGCAGGCGGTGGGCGAGGTTAATGTTATTGAAGTGGTGCGTACCGGCCTGTCTGGTATCGGCCGCGGCGATAACGCCCTGCGGGCGTGAGTGTTTTGTTATCAGGGGCGGCCCCGCGCAATGGCGTATGGCCGCCCGGATTTTTTAACCGACAATCTTGAGGATACTCCGGCGATGATGAATGTTTACTACGATAAGGATGCCGATCTTTCCATTATCAAGGGCAAGAAGGTGGCCGTGCTTGGCTATGGTTCGCAAGGTCATGCGCATGCTAACAACCTCAAGGAATCCGGGGTGTCTGTGGTCGTGGGGCTGCGTGAAGGTTCCGCTTCCGAGGGTAAGGCAAAGGAGGCCGGACTGGACGTGGCCTCGCTGGAAAAAGCAGTTCAGTCGGCTGATGTGATCATGGTGCTGGCGCCGGATGAACATCAGGCCTCGCTGTATCGTGATGTGATTGCACCGCATGCGCGCAAGGGCGCGGCGATGGCCTTTGCCCACGGCTTCAATATTCATTTTGGCCAGATCGAGCCGCGCGAGGATATGGACGTGATCATGATCGCGCCCAAGGGGCCGGGACATCTGGTGCGCTCGACCTATGTCGATGGTGGTGGTGTGCCGAGTCTGATTGCAGTGCATCAGGATCGCTCCGGGCAGGCGCGTGATATTGCCCTGTCCTATGCCTCCGCCAATGGTGGTGGTCGTGCCGGGGTGATCGAGACCACCTTCCGCGAGGAAACAGAAACCGACCTGTTCGGTGAGCAGACCGTGCTCTGCGGGGGCGTGTCGGCGCTGGTCGAGGCCGGTTTCGAAACCCTGGTGGATGCGGGCTATGCCCCCGAAATGGCCTATTTTGAATGCCTGCACGAGCTGAAACTGATCGTGGATCTGCTCTACGAGGGCGGCATTGCCAATATGCGCTATTCGGTGTCCAACACCGCCGAGTATGGCGATGTGTCGCGCGGTCGACGGATTATCAATGAGCAGTCACGCCAGGCGATGAAGGAAATTCTGGCCGAGATACAGAGTGGGCGTTTTGCACGCGAGTTCATTCTCGAGAATGTTGCGGGCAATCCTACCCTCAAGGCGCATCGCCGGCTCAGTGAGGAGCATGAAATCGAGCAGGTGGGTTCGCGCCTGCGTGGCATGATGCCCTGGATTACCAGCAACCGTCTGGTAGACAAGAGTCGTAACTGATTCGATTGCCCGGATGGTATGACAGGCAACGCAGGCCGCCGGCCTGCGTTGCCTGTTTGGTTTGAAGGTTTAGCGTGTGCCGGAGTGGCCGCAAGCGATGAGTCAAGCATATTATCCCCGTCTGGCCAGCCGTGTCTGGCCCCGCTTGCTGCCCTGTGTGCTGGTGGCGGTGCTGCTTATGATATGGCCCGGCTGGTGGGCGTCCATCCCGCTGTGGATCGCGGCGCTGTGGCTGGTGGGGCGCTTCCGTGATCCGTATCGGGAAATCCCCTCGACCCCCATGGCGCTGGTCAGTCCGGTGGATGGTGTAGTTGAGACCGTCACCCGTGTTGAAGACTGTTATATGAGCCGCAAGGCGTTGCGACTTAAGCTCAAGGTCAACTGGCTGGGCGCTTATTCGCTGCGCAGTCCCGCTGAGGGCAAGGTGCTGGACCTGGGCAAGTTGCCTCCCGAGTCCGATTGCTGCGGCCGTATGCGCATCCATACGGATGAAGGTGAGGATGTGGTGATGGTGTTGCGGGGTGGGCGTTGGGCCCGTCGTGGGCTGGTGCGGGTGCCGGTGGGTGAACGCGTGGGCCAGGGGCAGCGCCTGGGCAGCACGCGAGGGCTGCATGCGGTGGAGATTTACGTACGGGACCGGGCCCGGTCCCGTGTCGAGCCTGGCGCCCGTGTGCTGGCCGGGAGTGATACGCTGGCACTGCTCAATCACGACTGAGCACAGGCCAGGAGAGCAGGCATGAAAGTGGGCAAAAAGACAGCTTCAACGGAAGGCAAGACGGCGGCAGGCCTGCGTCGGCGCAAGGGCATTTACCTGCTGCCCAATCTGTTTACCACGGCCGCCCTGTTTGCCGGCTTTTTCGCCATGGTTGCTGCCATCGACGGCAAGTTCCAGGTCGCCGCCATTGCGGTCTATGTGGCCATGGTGCTGGACGGCCTGGATGGCCGGGTGGCCCGGCTGACCAACACCCAGACCGATTTCGGCAAGGAGTTTGACAGTCTTGCCGATATGGTGAGTTTCGGCCTCGCGCCGGGCCTGGTGGTGTATGTCTGGGCTTTCAGTGGCATGCAGGAGATGGGCTGGTACTGGTTTCAGCTGGGCTGGCTGGCGGCGTTTCTCTACACCGCCTGCGCGGCCCTGCGCCTGGCCCGTTTCAATACCCAGGCCGGTAATTCGGAAGACAAGCGTTATTTCCGGGGCTTGCCCAGCCCTTCGGGCGCCGCGGTAGTCGCGGGGACGGTGTGGTTTTTTGATGACATGGGCGTGGCCGGTGCCACGGTGGCTTTGCCCACGCTGCTGATCACCGTGGCCGCCGGTGCGCTGATGGTCAGCAACCTCAGTTATTACAGCTTTCAGGATATCAAGCTCAACGAGCGCGTTCCCTTCACCTATATGCTGGGGATCGTGCTGGTGTTTACACTGATCGCGATCAATCCGCCGCTGGTGCTTTACAGCCTGTTTGCTCTGTATGTGCTTTCAGGCCCGGCGCTGGCGGGGTATCGTGGATGGCGGAAATATCGTGAACGCCGAGCCTGAATCCGGGCGATCAGGGTGGTCTGATACGCCGGGGCTGGAGCAAGCTGAAAATGGATCGTGAACGTCAGGGCGCTTATCTGCGAGCTATGGGCATTGTGCCGTGGCGCCCTGCCATGCAGCCGGAGCCGGGCGCTGCCGATGTGTCCGTTATCACGGAACCCGTCACCGGGTCTGAACCGGAGTCGGCCGGGGAGAATATGCCTGAGCGGGCGGCGTCTAGCGTGCCGGTATCTGGTGATGCGCCTGATATTGGTGCTATGGACTGGGCCGGGCTGCAACAGCTTGTCTCGGTGTGTACCCGCTGTGCACTCAGCGAAGGGCGTACACAGACGGTTTTCGGAACCGGCGATCGACAGGCCCGGGTGATGGTGGTAGGCGAGGCGCCGGGCGCCGAGGAGGACCGTCGGGGTGAGCCTTTTGTCGGTCGTGCAGGCGGTTTGCTGGATAATATGTTGCTGGCCATGGGGCAGCCACGGCCGAAGGTGTTTATTGCCAATATCGTCAAGTGCCGGCCGGCCGGTAATCGCGACCCGTCGGATGCGGAGGCCGCGGCTTGTGCGTCATATCTCAATCGCCAGATTGAACTGGTGGCGCCGGAGGTGATTCTGGCGGTGGGCCGGGTGGCCGCCCGGTCATTGCTGGCCAGGGATGAGAAGCTGGGGGCGCTGCGCGGACGCCTGCATGAATTCAGCCTGCCGGGCAGTGACGCTGTGGTGCCAGTGGTGGTGACCTACCATCCCGCATATCTGCTGCGTTCGCCTGATCGCAAGGGGTTGGCGTGGCAGGATCTGAAACTGGTCAGGGCTGCACTGGGAGAGGCTTCGTGAGCGCGGTGGTCGGTTACGGGGATTGTTGTTGTCGGCCGCTGGCTGAAGAGAACCTTGAGCAGGTCCTGGCTATAGAACAGCGCAGCTATGAGTACCCGTGGACACATGGCGTGTTCCGCGAATGTCTGCGCGCAGGTTATTGCATGTGGGGTGCTTTTGCGGACACCGGGCTGGCCGGTTATTGCGTGATGTCCGTGGCGGTGGGTGAGGCGCATATTCTCAACATCTGCGTGGATCCGGATCATCGCCGCAGCGGTATCGCCATTCAGTTGATGCATAACATGCTGGATGTGGCCCGCGAACATACGGCTGATACCATGTTGCTGGAGGTGCGCCCCTCCAACCGCGGGGCCAGGGCGCTTTATCAGACGCTTGGTTTCAGGCGTGTGGGCGTGCGCACCGGCTATTATCCCGGTCGTGACGGACGCGAGGACGCCTGGATTCTGGCGCTTCCCGTATAAGCTGTATCAATGGATTCGCCGGCCGGCCGAATACGGCGCGGCCCGGTATGTTTTTGTGCAGGATATTAAGAGATGAATCAGCCTCAAACCGAATACGAACGTCGGCGTACCTTTGCCATTATTTCCCATCCGGATGCTGGCAAGACCACGCTGACCGAACAGCTGCTGCTGTTTGGCGGGGCGATACAGCTGGCGGGGACGGTGAAGGGGCGCAAGGCCAGCCGTCATGCCACCTCCGACTGGCTGAAAATGGAGCAGGAGCGCGGTATTTCGGTCACCACCTCGGTGATGCAGTTCCCGCACCGGGGGCGGGTTGTGAATCTGCTAGATACGCCGGGGCATGAGGATTTCTCTGAGGACACCTATCGTACGCTGACGGCGGTGGACTCTGCGCTGATGGTGATTGACTGCGCCAAGGGGGTGGAATCGCGCACGGTGAAGCTGATGGAGGTGTGTCGCATGCGAGATACACCGGTGCTGACCTTCATCAACAAGCTTGACCGCGAAGGCCGGGACCCGGTCGATTTGATGGACGAGGTGGAGTCGGTACTGGGCATCCAGTGTGCGCCGGTGACCTGGCCCATTGGTATGGGCAGCAACCTGCGGGGTGTTTATCACCTGCAACAAGACCGGATTTATCTCTACAAGCCGGAACGTCTGGGTCGTGCGGCCGATGATGACACCATAGATGGTCTGGATAGTGCGGCAGTGGATGAATTGTTGGGTGAATCGGTGGCCGCTGAGTTACGGGATGAAATCGAGCTTCTGCGCGGTGCCAGCCATACCTTCGAAGTGGATGAGTTTCTAGCCGGGCGGTTGACGCCGGTGTATTTCGGCTCGGCGGTAAACAATTTCGGGGTGCGCGCGCTGCTGGATGATTTTGTTGAATATTCGCCGCCGCCGGGCGCCCGGCAGACCACCACGCGCGAGGTTGGCCCTGACGAGTCGCAGCTGACCGGCTTTGTTTTCAAGGTGCAGGCCAATATGGACCCGGCTCACCGTGATCGTATCGCTTTCATGCGTCTGTGCTCGGGCAGGTTCAGCAAGGGTATGAAGCTCTATCACGTGCGTGCGGGCAAGCAGGTGCGGATTGCCGATGCCCTGACTTTCATGGCCGGGGAGCGCGATCATGTGGGCGAGGCCTGGGCCGGCGATATTATCGGCATTCACAACCACGGCACTATCAGCATTGGCGACACCTTCACAGAAGGCGAAAAACTCTATTTCACGGGGATTCCAAATTTTGCACCGGAATTGTTTCGGCGGATTCTGCCGCGTGATCCCCTGCGGACCAAGGCGCTGTACAAGGGGTTGGAGCAGTTATGCGAGGAGGGCGCCACGCAGTTTTTCCGGCCCTTGCACGCCAATGACCTGATACTTGGGGCAGTGGGCCAGTTGCAGTTCGATGTGGTGGCCCATCGGCTCAAGGGCGAATACGGGGTGGATTGCCGCTTTGAGCCGGTGCAGGTAGCCACCGCGCGTTGGGTATACAGCGATGATTCGCGTCAGATGGAATCCTTCCGTGACCGCATGACCGATAATCTCGCCGAGGATCACAGCGGGGCGCTGGTCTATGTGGCGCCGACTATGGTGAACCTGGATCTTACACGCGAGCGCTGGCCTGAGATCGAATTCCGTGCCACCCGGGATCACATTGCCTGAGTGTTGAGTAGTTCCAGCAGGGCCTGGCCGGCGCGCGACAGGCTGCGGGCGTGGTGACGCACGACTCCCAGGTCGCGTTGCATGCGGATGCCGTTCGGATACAGGGTAATGAGCCCGCCTTCATTGGCCATGCTGTGCGGTAATACCCCCCAGCCCATACCGATGCTCACCAGCATGCGAATGGTTTCCAGATAATTTGTCGACAGCCTGGGTTGCAGGCTGACGCCTTGCCCGGCAAAGGCTGTGTCAATCAACGTCCGGGTATAGGTGCTGTGGTCTGGCAGTATGCATGGCCATTCCCCCAGAATGCCTGCTGAAGGCCCGGGATCGCCGGCCAGCGGGTGATCCGTGGCCACTGTGACCACCAGCGGGTCCGGCCAGATGCAGCGCGTGGTTAGCGCCGGTGACGGCGCCAGCGGCAGGGTGACGATAGCTAGCTCCAGATCGCCGCGTTCCACTGAGTGCGCGGCGGCCTCGGATTCCATGAAGCGGATATCCAGGTCCACGTCGGGGTAGCGGCCGGCAAATTCACGCAGTACAGGTGGCAGACGGTGCAGACCGAGGTGGTGACTGGTGGCCATGACCAGCGGGCCGGCCACATGATCGCCCAGTTGCGACAGGGCGCGGCGGGTGTCCTGTAACTCCAGCACAATGTGCCGGGCGCGGGGCAGCAGGGCGCGGCCGGCCTCGGTCAGGCTTACCCGGTGCCCGATACGATCAAACAGGCTGACCTTGAGCTGCCGTTCCAGTGCGGCCACGCGCTTGCTCACCGCCGGCTGGGTCAGGTGCAGCATTTCCGCCGCGCGCGTGAAAGAGGCCGCGTCGGCTACGTGGAGAAACGCCTGCAGGTTCTGGATGTCCATATCCGTGGAGTATTAAGTATTCCAGTTAAGAATGTAAAGAATGAATACGATGAATTGGAGTAATGACTCTCGGGTGGCTAGAATAGCCTCATGAATCTGAACAGGTGGATGTGGTCATGAGTGGCAAGACGCTTTACGACAAGTTGTGGGATGCGCACGAGGTGGAGCGACGAGATGACGGCACCAGTTTGCTCTACATAGACCGCCAGCTGGTGCACGAGGTGACTTCACCCCAGGCCTTCGAGGGCCTGCGTCTGGCCGGGCGTGCACCCTGGCGTGTTGATGCCAACCTCGCCGTACCCGATCACAATGTACCCACTCTGCATCGCAAGCTGGGTGTGACGGATCCGGTGTCACGGGCGCAGCTCGAGGCGCTGGATCACAACTGCGAGGAATTCGGCATTCGCAAGTTCGATATGAACGACCCGCGTCAGGGTATCGTGCATATCATCGGCCCGGAGCAGGGGCTGACCCAGCCCGGCATGACCATTGTCTGCGGCGATTCGCATACCGCCACGCATGGCGCCTTTGGCGCGCTGGCTTTTGGTATAGGTACCTCCGAGGTGGAGCATGTGCTGGCCACCCAAACGCTGGTGATGAAGAAGTCCAGAAGTATGCGTATCCGCGTGCGTGGCCATGTGGCGCCCGGGATTACCGCCAAGGACATCGTCCTCAATATTATCGGTCATATCGGCACCGCCGGTGGCACCGGCTACACCATTGAGTTTGCCGGCGAGGCGATCAAGGATCTTTCCATGGAAGGGCGCATGACGGTGTGCAATATGGCCATCGAGGCCGGCGCCCGGGCCGGCTTTGTCGCCGTGGACGACAAGACCATCGACTATGTGCGTGGTCGGCCGCTGGCACCCACCTGTGAAAAATGGGAGCTGGCGGTGAAGGCCTGGCGGCAGTTGCGCTCCGATCCGGATGCGCAGTTTGACAGCGAGGTGGAGATCGATGCTGCCGATATCAAGCCGCAGGTGACCTGGGGGACTTCACCGGGCATGGTGGTGCCTGTGGATGGCGTGGTGCCTGATCCCGATGGCGAAAGCGACGTGGTCCGGGCCAATGGCTACCGGCGGGCGCTGGCCTATATGGATCTAGAACCGGGTACACGGATAACGGATATTCGGCTGGACAAGGTATTTATCGGTTCGTGCACCAACGCGCGCATTGAGGATTTGCGTGCCGCGGCGCACCAACTGGAAGGTCGGCGTATTGCCGACAATATCCAGTTGGCCATGGTGGTGCCGGGTTCCGGGCTGGTGAAGCGCCAGGCCGAGGAAGAGGGGCTGGACCGGATTTTCATCGAAGCCGGGTTTGAATGGCGCGAGCCGGGTTGCTCCATGTGCCTGGCCATGAATGCTGATCGCCTGGACCCGGGCGAGCGCTGCGCTTCCACCTCAAATCGCAACTTCGAGGGGCGCCAGGGGCAGGGCGGACGCACGCATCTGGTGAGCCCGGCGATGGCGGCAGCGGCCTCCGTAGCGGGTCATTTTGTGGACATACGGAAAACTGAAGCCACGCTGGAGCAAGTGTGATGGAGTCGTTTCAAAAACATACTGGCAAGGCAGCGCCGCTTGATCGCGACAATGTCGATACTGATGCCATTATTCCCAAGCAGTATCTCAAGTCGATCAAGCGTACCGGCTTCGGGCCGAATCTTTTCGATGACTGGCGATATTTGGACGCCGGTGGCCTGGATGTGGACAACACGACGCGCCGGCCGAATCCGGACTTCGTCCTCAATCAGCCGCGATACCAGGGCGCGAGCATTCTGCTGGCGCGCGAGAACTTCGGCTGTGGTTCATCGCGTGAACATGCGGTATGGGCGTTGATGGACGATGGTTTCAGAGTAGTGATTGCGCCGAGCTTCGCCGACATTTTTTACAACAACAGCTTCAAGAACGGGCTGTTGCCGGTAACCCTGCCCGTGGCGGTGGTGGATCAGCTGTTCCGTGAGGAAGCCGGGGCCGGCGAAGGTTATGAGCTGACCGTGGACCTGGAGGCGCAAATCGTAACCACGCCAGGCGGCGAACCTTTTGCTTTCGAGATTGACGCTTTCAGGCGCCGATGCCTGCTTGAGGGCCTGGATGACATCGCCCTCACGCTCAAACAGGCGGATGCCATCCGCGCCTACGAGGCAAAACGCAAACAGGAAGCCCCCTGGCTTTTCGCCGACTAAACAAAAAAGCATGAACATGAAGGCCATGAAGAAAAGACAATAAACGGCAAACCGGACTTTCACCCTTCATGGCCTTCATGTTTGGCTTTTCATCTGAATCAGGACAAGACAGAGTATGAAAAAGATATTGATATTGCCGGGTGATGGCATCGGGCCGGAGATTGTGGCCGAGGCGCGCAAGGTGCTGGATTGCCTGCGGGCAGATCATGGCCTGCAGGTTGAAGTGGAAGAGGGGCTGCTGGGCGGCTGCGCGGTGGACGCCGAAGGCGCACCGTTGCCCGAAAGCACCCTGGGTAAGGCGAAGCAAGCCGATGCGATTCTGCTGGGAGCGGTGGGTGGCCCGAAGTGGGACAGCATCGAGCGCGATTTGCGTCCGGAGCGTGGTCTGCTGGGCATCCGTGCGGCACTGGAGCTGTATGCCAACTTGAGGCCGGCGGTGTTGTTTCCGGCCCTGGCCAGTGCTTCAACACTGCGCCCCGAAGTGGTCGCCGGGCTGGATATTATGATTGTGCGTGAGCTTACCGGCGGTATTTATTTCGGCCAGCCCCGTGGTATCCGTACGCTCGATAACGGTGAGCGCCAGGGTTTTAATACTGAGGTTTACAGCGAATCCGAAATCGAGCGCATCGGCCGCACGGCCTTCGAGGCCGCGCGCAAGCGCGGTGGCCGGGTGTGCTCGGTGGACAAGGCCAATGTGCTGGAGGTATCGGAATTGTGGCGGGAGGTCATGGAGCGTGTAGCGCGAGATTATCCTGATGTGGCACTGTCGCACATGTATGTGGACAATGCCGCCATGCAGCTGGTGCGCGACCCGCGCCAGTTTGATGTGATCGTCACCGGCAATCTTTTTGGCGACATTTTGTCGGATACGGCAGCCATGCTGACTGGCTCTATCGGCATGCTGCCCTCGGCCTCGCTCAATGCTGCGGGCCGCGGCATGTATGAGCCCATTCATGGCTCGGCGCCGGATATCGCCGGCAAGGGCGTCGCCAACCCGCTGGCTACGATCATGTCGCTGGGCATGATGCTGCGCTACTCGCTGGATGAAGTGGCGCTGGCGCAACGGGTGCAGCAGGCAGTGGAGCGTGTGATTGAATATGGGTTGCGCACGGCGGATATTGCCGGTGACCACACCTCGCCTGTGTCCACTGCAGAGATGGGCGATGCCGTGGTGGCGGCACTGGCTTTGAACTGATCACCGGATAATGGAGAAGGACACGATATGAGCAAGACCTGGGATGTCGCTGTAGTAGGCGCCACCGGCGCTGTTGGACAGACCATGCTGGCTATTCTGGAGCAGCGTGATTTTCCGGTGGGGCGGCTGTATCCGCTGGCGAGCAGTCGCTCAGCGGGCAAGACGGTGCGCTTTCGCGGCGAGGATGTGACCATTGAAGATCTTGCCGAGTTTGATTTTTCAAAGGTTCAGGTGGGGTTGTTCTCCGCCGGCGGGTCGATTTCCGCCGAATATGCACCGCGTGCCGCTGCCGCTGGGTGCGTGGTGATCGACAATACCTCGCATTTCCGCCTGGAAGAAGATATTCCGCTGGTAGTGCCGGAGGTCAATGCGCAGGCGATTGGTGATTACGGCAAGCGCAATATCATCGCCAATCCCAATTGTTCGACCATCCAGATGCTGGTGGCTCTTGAGCCGATCCGGCGTGAGGCGGGCATCGAGCGCATCAATGTAGCCACCTATCAGGCTGTTTCAGGTTCCGGTGCGAGTGCTATACGTGAGCTGGACGAGCAGAGCCGCGCCGTGCTGGACGGTGGCGAGGTTCGGGTCGAAGCCTATCCGCGTCAGATTGCCTTCAATGTACTCCCTCATATTGATGTCTTCCAGGACAATGGCTACACCAGGGAAGAAATGAAGATGGTGTGGGAGACACAGAAGATTTTTGGCGATGACAGTATTCTGGTTAACCCGACAGCCGCGCGGGTGCCGGTGGTCTATGGCCATTCCGAAGCAGTGCATATCGAGACCCGTGAAAAAATCACCGTGCAGCGCGCGCACGAGGTGCTTGAACAGGCGCCGGGCGTGGTGGTGCTGGATCGTCGCGAGGACGGGGGATACCCTACCGCGGTGACCGATAGTGCAGGCGAAGATCCTGTGTTTGTAGGCCGTATTCGTGAGGATATTTCACATCCGCGCGGCCTGAATTTGTGGGTAGTCGCGGATAATGTCCGAAAGGGTGCGGCACTTAACAGTATTCAGATTGCAGAAATTTTGGTAAAAGATCATCTTTAAGCTATAGTTAGCTCATAGTCATAAAGCGGCTTGTGAAGAATTGGGGGGGTGACCGCGCCCGAAAAGGCCGGTCATAAGCTCGCAGCTTCGAAAATAACGGAGACAACATGGCTAGGAAATATGCCTTGGCGCTGTGCCTTTCAGCTCTGATGCTTCCAGTGACTGTGCTGGGGCTTGGTCTGGGGGAGATGCAGACAAATTCAGCGCTTAACGAGCCTTTCGAGGCGCGGGTTATCCTGCACTCTGATCGGCCTGCTGAGGTGCGGGACCTGGAAGTTCGGCTGGCTTCGCCAGAAGCCTATGAACGCGCAGGGATCCAGCGTTCGGATGCGCTGCTGAATTTGCGCTTTGAAGTCAGGAGCGACGTGCAGCCGCCCTATATCGCGATTAGCAGCCGTCAGCCTATTCGCGAGCCTTTCCTCAGTTTGCTGCTGGAAATCGGTCATTCGCGTGGCCGGCTGCAGCGTGAATACACGGTGTTGCTGGATCCGCCGACCATGATGCCGTCTGAGCGCCGCGAAGCCAGGGCGCCAACGACTGAAGACCGCCCGCCCGCCCCGGAACCCGAGCGGGATCGGGTTGAGCGTGAGCCGGAACCGCGCGAGCGCTGGACGCCGCCGCCACCGCCTGAGGTCGCCGAAACCGAACCCGAACCCGAGGCCGAGCCCGAACCGCGTTCTGTCCGGCCAGTTGACGAGCCGGCACCCGAGCGGGCCGAACCTGCGCTGCGGCCCAGGCCCGTAGAGCCGGTGGAGCCCACCGCGCCGGATCTGCCCGAAGAATACAGAGTCCAGCGGGGAGACACCCTGTGGGAGCTGGCCGACCGATTTGCCGCGGACGAGGTCGCCACGCATCAGATGATGCTGGCGATTTTCGAGCG
>SLRW01000066.1 GCA_007130745.1 Gammaproteobacteria bacterium | reverse complement strand
GCCTGTGTTACCGCTCAGCAGGAGCGGAGCATGAATGATCCATCCTCCAGCCGTGTAGCCCTGGTCGTTGAATATAACGGCCAGGGCTACCATGGTTGGCAATCCCAGCCGCATGCCCCCTCAGTTCAGGCCAGGCTTGAACAGGCCTTGTCAGGGGTGGCTGACCATCCCGTAGAAGTGATTGCTGCCGGTCGTACCGACGCCGGGGTGCATGCGCTGGCACAGGTGGTGCACTTTGATACTGCTGCAAACAGGCCGATGCATGCCTGGGTGCTTGGCTGTAACAGCCACCTTCCTGCGGATATAAGCGTGACCTGGGCAGGTGTGCCGGGCGCTGATTTCCACGCCCGCTACAGTGCTATACAGCGTCATTATCGTTATCTTGTGTGTGATCGACGGGCGCGTCCCGCGCTATTGCACGGGCGGGTGGCCTGGTTTCACTATTCGCTTGATGCCTGTGCCATGCACGAATCCGGCCAGCATTTGCTTGGTGAGCATGATTTCACCTCGTTTCGCGCGGCTGAATGCCAGAGTAAAACCCCGTTTCGCCAAATCCGCAGCCTTTGCGTTCAACGCCATGGTGATCTGGTCGTGATCGATGTCTGTGCCAATGCCTTTCTGCACCATATGGTGCGTAATATCGCCGGGGTGCTGATGGCGGTGGGACGGGGTGACCACGCATCGGAGTGGGTTGCTGAGGTGCTGTCCGCGCGTCGACGCAGCGCGGGTGGAGTTACCGCACCCGCAGCCGGACTTTATTTTATGGGGCCGGTGTATGATCCGGCTTTCGAAGTGCCTTCCCCGGCACCGCCAGAAGGCTGTGTGGTCTTGCCCTGATCATGATGTCAATGCGTGATTCTGGTATCCTGAGCAGTCTGCTTGCGAGTACGGATAGTCAATGAACACGGGACGCACGCGCGTCAAGATTTGTGGTATTACCCGGGCCGGAGATGCCGTGGCCGCGGCACGTATCGGCGCTGATGCTATTGGCCTGGTTTTCCACCCCCGGAGTCCGCGTTACGTGACACCCGAGCAGGCCCGGGAAGTGTTGCGGGATATTCCTCCGCTGATTGTAGTTGTGGGCCTGTTTATGGATGCCGGTGTTGATACGGTCAGAGAGGTGCTCAACGGGGTGCCCCTGGATCTGCTTCAGTTCCACGGCGGCGAACCGGCTGACTACTGCCGGTCCTTTGGCCGCCCCTACATCAAGGCGGTGCCCATGGGGGGTGACAGTGAGGGTTTTACGCCGGCCTTTGCCAGAGCCTATCCGGATGCCCGTGGTTTTCTGGTTGACAGCCATGCGCCTGGAACCGCCGGTGGATCTGGTCAGCGTTTCAACTGGCAGCGCCTGTCCGGGCACCCGCAGCGTCCGGTGATTCTGGCCGGAGGGCTTGACCCGGACAACGTCGCCTCGGCGGTGCGCGAGGTCAAGCCCTGGGCCGTGGATGTCAGCAGTGGTGTGGAGTCTGCTCCCGGATGCAAGGACGAAGCGCTGATGCAACAATTTATGCAAGGAGTATATGGTGGACTCGCCAACTGAACAGCGCTCGGGCGCCGGATTGCCGGATGCCAGGGGGCATTTTGGTCCCTACGGAGGTCGTTTCGTATCCGAGACCTTGATGTATCCGCTGGAAGAACTCGATGCGGCCTACCGGCGTTATCGCAACGATCCGGCCTTTCTTGCCGAGCTTGAAAATGATCTGACCCATTTCGTGGGCCGGCCTTCGCCGCTCTATCTTGCTGAGCGCTGGAGCCGGGAGACCGGGGGGGCGCGGATCTGGCTCAAGCGAGAGGATCTTAATCACACCGGTGCTCACAAGATAAACAACACCGTTGGACAGATTTTGCTGGCGCGGCGCATGGGCAAGACCCGTATCATTGCCGAGACCGGGGCTGGGCAGCATGGTGTGGCTACTGCCACCGTGGCTGCTCGCCAGGGGCTGGATTGCGTGGTGTATATGGGCGCTGAAGATATCCAGCGCCAGTCACCCAATGTGTTTCGCATGCGACTGTTGGGGGCCGAGGTGGTGGCGGTGGAATCCGGCTCGCGCACACTCAAGGACGCCCTGAACGAGGCCATGCGCGACTGGGTGGCCAACGTGGATGACACCTTCTACGTGATCGGCACCGTCGCAGGCCCCGCACCCTATCCGGAAATGGTGCGTGACTTCCAGTGCGTGATTGGCCACGAAGCCCGTCGTCAGATGCAGGAGCGGGCAGGGTGTCTGCCGGATGCCCTGGTGGCCTGTGTAGGCGGTGGTTCCAATGCCATCGGCCTGTTTCATCCCTTTCTGGAGGATGAGGGCGTGGCCCTGTACGGCGTGGAAGCGGCCGGTGACGGTATTGAAACAGGGCGGCATTCAGCGCCCCTTGGAGCGGGCCGCCCGGGTATTTTGCACGGCAACCGGACGTATCTGATGGAGGATGATGACGGCCAGATCATCGAAACGCACTCCATCTCCGCCGGGCTGGATTACCCCGGAGTAGGGCCGGAACATGCCTGGTTGCGTGACGCCGGCCGGGCAACCTATGTGGGTGTGACGGATGAACAGGCGCTGGCGGCCTTTCATCATCTTTGCCGTACCGAGGGTATTATTCCGGCGCTGGAAAGTGCTCATGCACTGGCTTATGCGGGGCAACTTGCGGCCGGCATGCGTCCCGACCAGAACATCATCGTTAATCTCTCGGGCCGCGGGGACAAGGATATACAGACCATTGCCGAGCGAGAGGGGATAACGCTGTGAGCCGGATTGCCGCTTGTATGCGGGTATTACGTGACGCGCAGCGCAGTGCGCTGGTGCCCTACGTGATGGCCGGTGACCCCGGCGCGGAGGAGACTGTTGCGCTAATGCATGCCATGGTCGAGGCCGGGGCGAACATGATTGAGCTGGGTGTGCCCTTTTCTGACCCCATGGCAGACGGACCCGTGATCCAGAAGGCCGCCGAACGGGCTCTGAAAGGAGGCATGAGTTTGCGTGGGGTGATCGATATCGTGCACCGCTTTCGTCGTGACGATGCCAGCACCCCTGTCGTGTTGATGGGCTATCTCAACCCTGTTGAGCGCATGGGTTACGACACTTTCGTGACGGAGGCTGCCAGTGCGGGGGTGGATGGGGTGTTGACCGTGGACTTGCCGCCGGAGGAAGCAGAAAGCTTTACGCGGCTGCTGCGCGAGGCGGATATTGATCCTATCTTTCTGCTTTCTCCGACCACCACCAGCGCGCGTATGCGGGCGGTGTGTGAGGCGGCCAGCGGCTTTGTTTATTATGTATCACTCAAGGGCGTAACCGGCGCGGCCAGCCTGGATATGGACGAGGTCGGTGAGCGCGTGCGCTCCATACGCGAGATCACAGATCTGCCCGTAGGGGTCGGTTTCGGGATCAGTGATGCCGAAACGGCTTCGCGTATGGCGATGGTCGCTGATGCTGTGGTGGTAGGTAGTGCGCTGGTAAAGCGAATGCAGGCACACGCAGATAATCCGGCCCGGATGCGCCATGAGGTAAGTGAGCTGCTTTCACAGATGCGTCAGGCTATGGACAGTCATGGCGGGCGTTACAGTTCGGACGCGGCGCCGGTCGGCGCCCCCGGCGGTTAAGGAGAGATTTATGAATTGGTTCAGCAAATTGGTGCCCTCGCGCATACGTACCGACGCCTCGACCAAGAAAGGCGTGCCCGAGGGCTTGTGGAGCAAGTGCGGCAATTGCCAGGCGATGCTTTACCGGCCTGAGCTTGAACGTAACCTGATGGTGTGCCCCAAGTGCGATGAGCACATGCGCATGGGCGCCCGGTTCCGACTGAAGACTTTCCTGGACGAGGACAGCGGCGAAGAGATTGCGCCCGCAGTGGAACCCATGGATGTGCTCAAGTTTCGTGACAGCAAGAAATACAAGGATCGCCTGGTGGCGGCACAGAAAAACACCGGCGAGCGTGATGCCCTGATCGTGATGCGTGGTCGACTCAAGGGTGCCGGCGTGGTCAGCGCGGCCTTTGAGTTCAGCTTTATGGGGGGCTCAATGGGCTCGGTGGTGGGCGAGAAATTCGTACGTGCGGTGAATGCCGCAATTGAGCATCGTGAACCGTTGGTGTGCTTCAGCGCCAGTGGCGGCGCACGTATGCAGGAAGCGCTGTTTTCCCTGATGCAGATGGCCAAAACCAGTGCCGCACTGGCGCGATTGTCCGACCACCGGCTGCCATTTATTTCTGTGCTTACCGATCCCACCACGGGTGGCGTGTCGGCCAGTCTGGGCATGCTGGGTGATCTCAATGTTGCCGAGCCGCGGGCCCTTATAGGTTTTGCCGGACCACGGGTAATTCAACAGACCGTCGGCCAGACGCTGCCCGAGGGTTTTCAGCGCAGTGAGTTTTTGCTGCGACATGGCGCCGTTGACATGATTGTGGATCGCCGGCAGATGCGCGATACGCTGGCCAGTGTGCTGGCCATGTTGCGTGGTGACCGGCAGCAGACGGCCTGAGCTTCTGGCTGTCCGGCATGTGCCGGCCGCCACAACCGCCGCGATCAGAGGCTCCCTGGTGATGAAACCACGTTTTGCCGGCCTGGATGAATGGCTGCGCTGGCAGGAACAGTTGCATCCCGCCGAAATCGAACTGGGACTGGAGCGTGTCGGGCAGGTGCTGGCCCGGACGTCCCGGCGCCTGGAGGGGGTGGCGGTGGTGACCGTGGGAGGGACCAATGGCAAAGGTTCTTGCGTGGCTATGCTGGAATCAATCTATCTTGCT
>SLRW01000020.1 GCA_007130745.1 Gammaproteobacteria bacterium | reverse complement strand
GTAACATGCGCCAGAGCGGACTGACCCAGCTCAGCGGCTTCAAACACAATGCGCTGACCCGCCGCTCGCGCCCCGTCCCACACATCCATACGCGCCACGGGCGCGGCACGTTCCAGCAGCAGCCCCTGCCACAGACCGAGATTCTCGAGCATATGTCGACTGGCGGCCGAAAGTGTCGCCACCCGCGCGCCAGGCGGGTCACCAGTGGCGGGCGGCTGCGGGCGACTGTTCTCGATGACGGCGGTTTTGAGACCGGCATCGACCAGGGCACAGGCCAGCGTGGCGCCCACCATGCCACCACCCACCACGGCAACATCATAATCCGCACGCGCCACGGAGCTCATGGCGCCGGCCTCCCGCGCAGCTGCAACCCGCGCGCCAGGCGCGGCAACCCCGGACCCAGACCCATGGCCGCGCGCACAAACCCGCGTTTGCCGATCTCGCACAAATCCAGACCCGACAGGCCAATATCAAGCAAAGGCCCGGGCACAGGCGAGCGCCGGCCAAACAACTGCACCAACCCATGGCTGAAACCCACCAGTCGGCAGTGGTCGGGATAACGCTTGCGGGCATAAGCCTGTAGCCAGCCACTGTCTTCCAGCGCCGGGGTGGCCGCAATCGCTTCCGCCAGCACCGCCATATCCCGCATCCCCAGATTAAACCCCTGCCCGGCTACCGGGTGCAGGGTATGCGCGGCATTGCCGATCACCACCCCGTGTGCCGCCGCCAACCGGGTAGCGCGCACCAGGCTCAGCGGCCAGGACTGGCGCGCACCCACCGCCTCAACCTCGCCCAGCCGTCCACCCAGACGCCGGTTCACTTCCGCCACCAGGGCCACATCAGAACAGGCAAGCCAGTGCGCCACCTCCGCTTGCGGCAGGGTCAGTACCAGTGCCACACGCCCGCCGGTCATGGGCAACAGCGCCATCGGACCGTCCCGGGTAAAGCGCTCGTAGGCCAGCCCGTCATGCGGCCGGCGCAGGGCCAGGTTGGCCACCAGAGCGCTCTGGCCATAATCATGGCGTTGCGCACCAATGCCCAGCAGCCGGCGGCAACGAGAATCCGCGCCGTCCGCTGCCACCAGCGCACGGCTTTCAAGCGTACGGCGGCCGTCGCCGGTCTCCAGCGTCACCGCCACGCCCCGCCCCGATATCAACTGATCCAGCCCGTATACCCGCGCCGAATTGATGACCTCTACTCCATCGCAAGCCTCAATTCGTTGTGCCAGCGCCTCACCCAGCACACGATTCGCAACTACGTAGCCCAGCGCCTCGACACCGTCGCGGGCGGCATCCAGGCGGGTAAATCCGGCGCCACCGCGACGGGAAACATGAATACGGTGGATCGGCTCAGCCTCGGGCGCCAGGGCCGGCCAGATATCAAGGGTCTGCAGAATGCGTTGCGTGACCGGCGCCAGGGCCGTACTGCGTTCATCCAGCACTGCGGGCGCTGTGGGGGAACCGGGCGTCGGGGCAGCCTCAACCACCACCACGTCCAGGCCCAGTCCGTCCAGCGCACAGGCCAGGCTGGCGCCAATCATGCCGCCGCCGGCGATAATAATGTCGCAGCTGCGAGTCATGACGCTGCCGCCGTACCGACCACCGCCTCGATGTCCTCAATCTCGCGCAACACACCACCCGAAAGCACCTGTGGACCCTTGCGGTTCACTGCCACATCATCCTCGATACGAATGCCGATATTCCACCAGCGCTCGTCAATATCATCCGCCGCACGCACATACAGCCCCGGTTCGATGGTCATGACCATCCCCGGCTCCAGCACCCGCCAGGCCTCGCCGATACGGTAATCGCCCACGTCGTGCACATCCATGCCCAGCCAGTGGCCGGTGCGGTGCATGAAAAAGCGCCGGTAGCTTTGTTCCTCAATCACCCGATCAAGTGGCCCGGCCAGCAGTTTGAGATCAATCAGCCCCTGGCTGAGCACATTGAGGGCGGCCTCGTGGGGCATATTCCAGTGATTGCCGACCCGCACTGCCTCGATAGCGGCCTTCTGGGCGGCCAGCACCACCTCGTAGAGGTCTCGCTGAGGCGCGGTAAAGCGGCCATTTACCGGGAAAGTGCGAGTGACATCGGCAGCGTAGTAGTCCAGCTCGGCGCCGGCATCAATCAACACCAGCTCGCCATCATTCAGCGGCGCGGCATTATCAATATAATGCAGGATGCAGCCATTGGCGCCGCCGCCAACGATAGGCGGGTAGGCATGGGTGCCGCGCTCGTTTTCAAACAGCCCGGTAATCGCGGCCTGTAACTGGTATTCATGCAGCCCGGGACGGCACAGGCGCATGGCCTGTTCGTGGGCGCGCGCGGTAAGCTCGGCGGCACGACGCATGACCGCCAGCTCGGCCCGGCTTTTAATCAGGCGCATGTCGTGCAACACATGCTCCAGCGAGACCAGTTCACCGGGCATGTGAACACCGCTTCGGGCGCGGGCGCGCAGCTGATTCATCCAACCCACCAGGCGGGTATCAAAATCAGCGTAATTACCCATGGTGTAGAACACCCGCTCGGTGCGCTCGAGCAAGCCCGGCAGGATGTCGTCTATATCGTCGATGGGGAAAGCATCGTCAACACCACACAGCTCGCGCACGCCATCCGGTCCGGCCCGCAGGCCGTTCCATGTCTCCATATCGGGATCGCGCTCGCGGCAAAACAAGATGCTTTCGCCATGTTCACGCCCGGGCACCAGCACCAGCACCGCCTCGGGTTCGGCAAAGCCGGTGAGATAATAAAAATCGCTGTCGGGCCGGAAAGGATAGAGCACGTCACGATTGCGCACCCGTTCGGGCGCGGTCGGCAGAATGGCAATCGCCCCCTCACCCATGTGTTCGAGCAAGTGCTGACGTCGCTGGGCAAACTCTTTTGATTGCATGGCCATTCGCTTTCAATCGGGACGGGAAACTGACTAGTGCAGCTCCGACGGCGTTTCCAACACCGGGGCGTCGGGCGCCCGCGGATGGAGATCCTCAAGCAGCAACAACACACCCACGCGCACATATTCGACAATCTCAGCGTAGGCGCTTTCCTGCTCCTCCAGACTGCTGTCATCTACCTCCAGCCCGGCGCGGCTGATCTCAACCAGATCACTCACCACCTCACGACTGTCATCGGGCAGCTTTTCCAGCAAACCGGAACCGGCCTCACCCAGGCCGGCCAGAAAACCCTGGCACCAGGCAGACAGGGCTTCCACCCGTGCCTGAAGGTCATGCGCATCGTGGGGCAGCAGGGGTTCAAACTCCAGCCCGGCATGCTCGAGGATATCGCGGGTATGGGTGGTCAATTCATCCAGCGCCTGACGACAGCCGACAACCGTTTCGCCGGCTCCGGGCCCTTCACCGAGTGCGCGCGATAGCAGTTGACTGTTGTCCTTCATATGCCCCACACAGTGCAGGCCACACAGTGTGCCGTGACACTCGGAAGCGCCCATAACCGCGCCGGCACGCCCCAGCGCCAGTTCAAGCTGTTCGAAATCAGTTGCCTGCATGATGACACCTCGGGTCGCGGAAAGGCAGCGTAAAAGGCTGCCCATTCTACCGCCCGGCTAACAACAGACAAAGCATCAGCGGCCAGGTTCAGGGCGCACGGCTTGATTCTGTCGCGTTTGAGGCATATATTTCTCGAAACAACAAAGGCTTGAAAAGCATGTTTGATTCAGAACTGGAAAAACTCGAAGAGCGCCTGCATGAAGTGCTCGCCACCTGCCGCCAGCTGCGGGAGGAAAATCACTCCCTGCGTGAACGTCATGAGCAGCTTGCCAGCGAGCGCGCCAGCCTGATCCAGAAAAACGAACTGGTGCGCACCCGCGTGGAAGCCATGGTCTCGCGACTGAAGTCCATGGAGCAGGTCACCTCATGAGCGACGGGCAGATGGTGCCGGTCACGGTGCGGATCCTCGACCGCGAATACCAGGTGGCGTGTCCGCAGGATGAAAAAGAGACCCTCCTTGATTCCGCTCGCGACCTCAATGAACGCATGAAAACCATCCGCGAGACCGGCAAGGTGGTTGGGGTAGATCGTATCGCCGTCATGGCTGCCCTCAACCTTTCCCGCGAACTGATTGAGCATCGCGAGCAGGAACGTGGCCGCGACGAAGCCGAAAGACGCCTGCGCGCCATCAACCGAAAACTCGAATCAGCACTGGACAACAACGCTCAGGGCTAGCACCATATCGGGAGTGTCGCAGTCATATTCAGGCTGCGGTACCTGTTCAGGTTTAGCGTCTCCTGCGGTGTGCGAACAGCTGCCGGGTGATACTCTTGAGCCTTAAGCAAAACCCCGGGAACGGGCGTGTCGGTGCTGTTGAGCAAGTCCGTCACCGAGCGGAAAGCCTGATGCACGACTACCGTTCCCACCTGAACCTCAGGTTCAAGGTCGAAGGCAGTTAACGGCACTGCCGGGAGACGCTCCTCACATGCCGGCGCGGCGACCGCGCCGCTCGGCCACTACGGCAAACGCATCCCGCGTAATCAACCCGGGCCGGGGGAGGACAGGTGCGGGAAAAACAGGACTTGCGCCGGCAGCTGCGGCGCCGCCGCCGGTGTACCGGCAGCCTCAAGCAGCGTCTTGCCGCACATGCCGCGGCCCGACGCCTGATCGCACTGCCCGAGATGCGCCGGGCCCGGCGTGTTGCGGTGTTTATGGCTGCCGACAGCGAACTTGATCCGGCCCCTTTTGCCCGTCTGGCCCATGCCAGAGGCGCTCAGCTTTATCTGCCGGTTGTCGCACGTGGATCAGGGCAGCCACTGCATTTCATGCCCTGGTACCCGGGCCG
>SLRW01000102.1 GCA_007130745.1 Gammaproteobacteria bacterium | reverse complement strand
GTTATAATCGAAACCACCACGCGGTAATGCGGCCAGCGTGGTGAATGGGGAAGGCGGCGCAACCCGGTGGCAGGGTTCGAACCGGAACAGGTTCGACAAATGCCGCAGGCATTTGGGCAGCTTCAGCGGGAGCGACGCTGGTCCCGAAGGGACCGGAGGCCGACAGGCCGGAGTCAATCCTGCCACCCCGGCCAGAGTGGAAAAGAACCCGAGGAGAGAAGCGGCCCCGGAGGTTGAAAATTTATGCCCGGGCCATTTTTGCTTCTGAGCAATAGATAACAGCGCTTCTGGTCAATTGCGCATGCTCGGCAGTTATGTGGCCAGTGAATTTGAACCCGGTTGTGGCCGGGCACAACAGCAAAACGGTGGCCGATGAGTATTGAGCAGGGTAATGCCGTCCAGCAGAGCCGGTTGATGATTTTCACGGGTAATGCCAACCCCAGGCTGGCTCAGGCTATCGCCAATTACCTCACCATCCCGCTGGGCAAGGCCTCGGTCGAGCGCTTCAGTGATGGCGAGATACAGGTTGAGATTGAGGATCATGTGCGGGGGCGCGATGCCTTTGTGATCCAGCCCACGTGCGCGCCCACCAATGACAATCTGATGGAACTGTTGATCATGGTGGATGCCCTGCGCCGGGCTTCGGTGCAGCGGGTGACCGCCGTGATCCCGTATTTCGGCTATGCCCGCCAGGATCGACGTCCACGTTCGGCACGTGTGCCCATTACTGCCAAGCTGGTGGCCAATATGCTCATGGCCTCCGGTGTGGACCGGGTGCTGACAGTGGATCTGCATGCTGACCAGATCCAGGGCTTTTTTGATATCCCGGTGGATAACGTCTATGCCTCGCCGGTGCTGCTCGGCGATATGTGGCGGCAGAAATTCGGCGATTTCACTGTGGTTTCGCCCGATGTGGGTGGCGTGGTGCGGGCCCGTGCCCTGGCCAAGCGTCTGGATGATGCCGACCTGGCGATCATCGACAAACGTCGCCCGAAGGCCAATGAGGCCCAAATCATGCACATTATCGGTAACGTCAAGGACCGATTCTGTGTGTTGGTGGATGACATGGTGGATACCGCCGGCACCCTGTGCCGGGCCGCTGAGGCGCTTAAGCAAAAAGGGGCCGCCCGTGTGGTGGCCTATGCTACCCATCCGGTTTTGTCCGGCCCCGCGATTGATAACATCAGCAAGTCCGAGCTGGACGAGCTGGTTGTGACCGATACGATTCCCCTGAGCAAGCGCGCCCAAAGCTGCAAAAAAATCCGCCAGCTCAGCGTAGCCCAGACGCTGGGTGAGACCATTCGCCGCATCGCCAGCGATGAGTCGGTCAGTTCGATGTATATCGATTAACCCGCGCGTTGCGCGGGTCGTTTTCCGTGTTCAGTTTTCAGTTTTCAGTCCCGCGCCGTTGGCGCGGGGTGGTGGTGTGCGCTTCGCGCACGGTTTGATTACGGTCAGGATACGGAACACGGAGCACGCCCGCACCCGCGCGTAGCGCGGGCGCGGGTTGCTTTACGTGGTTTTTCGCGGCATGATTGCGGCCCGTTTTGCCCTGCGTTTTCGGGGCGAGACGTTTCTTCCGGTGGTCTGGTCGCGGGCACCGGGTGTTCCGTCGTTATTGACGGTATTTCACGGAGTTACTCATGAGTCAGGAAAGTTTTGAAATCAATGCAGAGCCCAGGGAAGACATGGGGAAAGGTGCGAGCCGCCGCCTGCGTCGTTCCGGGCGTGTTCCGGGTATTGTCTACGGGGGCAACAAAGAACCCGTGGCCATCTCCCTGGAACAGAACGAGTTGCGCATGCATCTCGATCATGAAGCCTTCTATTCTCACATCCTTACGCTCAAGCTGGCGGGCAAGGACGAACAGGTCATTCTCAAGGATCTGCAGCGCCACCCCTACAAGCAAACCGTCACCTCACATGTGGATTTCTTCCGCGTGCTGGCTGACCAGAAGCTGCACGTTAACGTGCCGCTGCATTTCATGGGCGAAGATGTCGCCCCTGGCGTCAAGCTCGGCGGTGTGGTTTCGCGCCTGATGACCGAGGTCGAGGTCGAGGTGTTGCCGAAGGATCTGCCCGAGTACATCGAGGTCGATATCTCGGCTATGGAAATCGGCGACAGCATTCATCTCTCCGAGTTGAGCGTGTCCGAGGGCGTTACCCTGGTGGCGCTGACGCATGATGATGATCGTGGCGTAGTCAGTCTGTTGGCCCCGCGCGTCGAGCAGGACGACGAAGAAGAGGAAGCCGAAGCGCAAGCGGCTGCCGAAGACAAGTCCGAAGCGGCTGACGACAGCGGCGATGATGCCGGCAGTGATGACGAGTCCGGCGACGACGAAGAGAGCTGAGCGTCTTGGTCGGGGTCCAGGCCATAGTCGGGCTGGGCAACCCCGGCCCGCGCTACGACGGCACGCGGCATAACGTCGGATTCTGGTTTGTCGATGCGCTCGCCGGTGAGGCCGGCGAGCGTTTCGCTGCCGAGCGCAAGCTGCATGGCGAGGTCGCGCGGGTGAGACTGGGTGGCACAGATGTGCGGCTGATCAAGCCTGCCACCTACGTCAACCGCAGCGGCCAGTGTGTTCGCGCCTTGTGTGACTATTTCCAGTTGCCGGTGGGCAGTGTGCTGGTAGTGCACGACGATCTCGATTTGCCCCCCGGTACGGTAAAGCTCAAGCATGGCGGTGGTCATGGTGGCCACAATGGTCTGCGTGACACCATTGCCCATCTCGGAGCTGATTTTCCGCGCCTGCGGGTGGGTATTGGTCACCCGGGGCAGCGCGAGGAGGTCGTCAACTACGTGCTGGGCTCACCCGGGCGGGATGACGAGCAGCTGATTCGCGAGGCGCTGGCGCGCGCGGCGCAAGTTGTCCCGGTATTGCTTGAGCGCGGCATGGAGCCAGCCATGCAACTGCTTCATTCATCCCAGCCATCCGCCGGGGGAGCCTGAAATGGCCATTCAATGCGGTATCGTCGGCCTGCCCAATGTCGGCAAGTCCACCCTGTTCAACGCGCTTACCCGCGCCACCATCCCGGCTGAGAACTATCCTTTCTGTACGATTGATCCCAACGTGGGCGTGGTACCTGTGCCCGATCCGCGCCTGGACAAGCTGGCCGACATCGTCAAGCCGCAGAAAGTGATCCCCACCACAATGGAATTCGTCGATATCGCCGGGTTGGTCGCCGGCGCTTCACAGGGCGAGGGGCTGGGCAACCAGTTCCTGGCCCATATCCGCGAGACTGATGCCGTCGCCCATGTGGCGCGGTGTTTCGAGGATCCGGATGTGGTGCACGTGGCCGGGAAGGTGGATCCGCTGGCCGACCTTGACGTCATTGCCACCGAGCTGGCCCTGGCCGATATGGAGACCGTCGCTCGCGCGAGCGCTCGTAACGAGAAAAAGGCCAAGGGCGGCGACAAGCAGGCCAAAGCCATGCTGACACTGCTGGAGCGGCTCTCGGCCCAGCTCGATGAGGGCCTGCCGGTGCGCGCCCTGGAATTTACTGCCGAGGAGCGCCCGCTGCTGCGCGAGTTGCATCTGCTTACCGCCAAGCCGGCCATGTACATTGCCAATGTTGACGAGGGCGCTGGCGATGATGCGCCGCTGGTTACGCGCCTGCGCGAACGCGCCGAGGCCGAGGGGGCAGAGGTGGTTGTGGTAAGCGCTTCGATCGAGTCCGAACTTTCGCAACTCGGCGATGAAGACCGTGCTGAATTTCTGGCCGATCTGGGACTGGTCGAGCCCGGTCTCAATCGCGTCATCCGTGGCGCCTACCAACTGCTGCAATTGCAGACTTTTTTCACCGCCGGTGAAAAGGAAGTCCGCGCCTGGACGGTGCGCCGCGGCGCCACCGCCCCCCAGGCCGCCGGTGTGATCCACACCGATTTCGAGCGTGGTTTTATACGTGCCGAGGTGGTTGCCTACGAGGATTTCGTGGCCTGCGGTGGCGAGGCCGGCGCAAGGGATGCTGGCAAGTGGCGGCTTGAAGGCAAGGATTACATCATGCAGGAAGGGGACGTGGTCCACTTCCGCTTTAATGTTTAACCCGCGCTTCGCGCGGGCGTTTCAGGTTTCAGGTGTTAAGTTTTAAGTATTTGTCCGTGCCTGCGGCGCGGTTGAGTCGCGCTGAAGCGCGAAGGCATGTGTGGCGGTATACTTACTCGGGTCAGGTTCTGGACAGAGTCGGGTTATGAGTGAGTTGTTTGAGCTGGGGCGCGGGATTCTGGAGGCGCAGCCGTTCAGTGTGTTGCTGGGCACAGAATTGGCCTCATTTGAGCCGGGTAGCGCCGTGTTGGCACTGGCGGTACGTGATGAACTCAGACAGCAGCATGGCTTTGTGCATGGCGGCGTGGTCAGCTATCTGGCGGATAATGCCCTGACCTACGCTGGCGGTTCGGTGCTCGGCGACTCGGTAACCTCGGAGTACAAGATCAATTATTTGCGCCCGGCCGTCGGCGAACGGCTTGAGGCGAGAGCGCGGGTGGTGTCCTCAGGGAAAAAACAGGCGGTATGCAGTTGCGAAGTCTTCGCCATCAGTGAAGAAGGTGAGCGCATGGTAGCCGTAGCCCAGGGCACCATCAGCAAGGTAGACGGCTAACCCCCGTCACGGCGTTGTGCGCAATGCACACCAGCCGATACGCGCCGCAGGCGCGAAAACACTTAAAACCTAACACCTAAAACCTGAAACGCCCGCGGCGAAGCCGCGGGTTATTGACACCGGGGCGGGGGGCAAAGACAATTACGCCTCCCTGCATGCCAATATCCACGGCTACGTAGCTCAGTTGGTTAGAGCGCATCACTCATAAT
>SLRW01000117.1 GCA_007130745.1 Gammaproteobacteria bacterium | reverse complement strand
TTCTGGGAGCCGGCCATCCAGCGCTATATCGATGAGTGTATGCAGGGCGAAGATGGCCCACGCGAACGCAACTTCAACATGCGCTGGGTGGGCGCCATGGTGGCCGACGCCCATCGCATTCTCTGGCGTGGCGGGGTGTTCCTGTACCCGCGTGACCGCCGCCAGCCGCCCAAGCCGGGCAAACTGCGACTGATGTACGAGGCCAACCCCATGAGCCTGTTGTTTGAACAGGCCGGCGGCGCCGGCACCAACGACACACAGCGTATTCTGGACATTCAGCCCGAGGGTCTGCATCAGCGCGTAGGCCTGATCATGGGCTGCAAGGAAGAAGTCGAACGCATCGCTCGTTATTACAAGGAACAATAGTCCATGCTTTGCGTGGACGTTGTAAGCGGGAATGCTGGAAGGTTGTAAGTCTTTTAATGCCGCGCGAAGCGCGGCCACCTGCAACTTTCCCACTTTCCCACCTACAATCCCCCGCGCGAACGCGCGGGGTCAGCGCTGCTCTCGAAGGTAGTCCAGCACCAGCCCGTAGAAATCCGGGCCAGCGCCGGCAAAGCTCCAGCCCAGGTGTTCCCGACAGCCGCCGCACAGGGCGACACGCCAGCGGTAGCCGGCGAACCAGGTGTCGCCGGCAGTGGGCTCGCCGGTGAGCGTGCAACCGGGCGCGGCCGAAAAGCAGCCGAGGCGAAAACTGAAACCGTAGGGATTGGTACGCCGATGCTCGTGAGCGCCGTCGATTTCGGTGCGGTAATCGGTGCGGGTAATGAGATGGTCGCAACGGGCACAGCGCAGCTCGCCACCGTCACCGGCACCCGCCTCCTGTCGACGGCGCGAGCGCAACAGCTTGCCGACCACGTCGTCGCCGGCGCTGTCGAACAAAAGCCCGTGTGGCAGCGCGATCGTCATGCACCACCCCCGTGTAGCTACCTGTGCATAATAAATCTGGGCCTTCACAGCCGCGGCGTCAAGTGCAGGCCGGCGCCGGACGCGGCATAATGCCGGGCGCGAAGCATGCTGAAAAAGGGACATGACGTGACTGAAGTCACACAGGCATCACGGGCGATCGGCGTATTTGATTCCGGGGTGGGCGGACTGACCGTGCTGCGCGCCCTGCGCGAGGCCCTGCCCAACGAAGACTACCTGTATCTGGGCGACACCGCGCGCCTGCCCTATGGCACCAAAAGCCCGGAATCAGTCACTCGCTATGCGCTGCAGGCCGGGCAGCTACTGGTGGAGCGCCGGATCAAGCTGCTGGTAGTGGCCTGTAACACAGCCTCGGCGGTGGCGCTGCCGGCGCTGGCCCGGGCCTGGGCGCCGCTACCGGTGATCGGCGTGATCGAGGCTGGCGCGCGCGCCAGCTGCGAAGCCTCCACCAGCGGCCATATTGGTGTGCTGGCCACCGAAGGCACGGTACAAGGCGGCGCCTATGTGCGCGCCATCCACGCCTGCCGCAGCGATGCCAGCGTACGCCAGAATGCCTGCCCGCTGTTTGTGGCACTGGCCGAGGAAGGCTGGCTGGAAGGCGAGCTGGTGGAGGGCATTATCGGCCACGCCCTGGCGCCGCTGCTGGCGGGCAGCCGTGAGCCACGCCCCGACTGCCTGGTGCTGGGCTGCACTCATTACCCGGTGCTGGCCCCGGCCATCGCCCGGGTCGCGGGTGATGATGTCGTGCTGGTGGATTCTGCCCGCACCACCGCTGCTGAAGTCAGCGCGCTGCTGCAACGCGAAGCCCTGACCAATCCCGCCGACACCGGCAAGGTGCATTTCATGGCCACCGACGGCGCAGCGCGCTTTGCCCGCGTCGGCAGCATTTTCATAGGCCGAAATATCAGCGAAGACGAAGTCGAGATCGTGGATTTATAGCTCACGGCCCCGCCGCGTGAGTTTTAAGTTTAAGGTTTCAGGTTTTAAGACGGGACTGCTCGTGTGTTTTGCGCACATCGCGTGAAAATGCCGGAATCATGGACCGTCAGGCCCATTCCACACGCCCTGCGCAAGTCTTTAAACCTTAAACCTAAAACTACTGCACCTCGCGCAAGAAATCGGTATACCACTGCGCTGCGTCTTCGACTTCTTCCAGGATTACCGTGTGGCCTGCGGCGGGGACGATGATGGTGCGGACATCGCGCAGATGTGCCTCGAAAATATCCACCCCGCGCACGTCAAAAATGCGGTCTTCCTCGCCCCAAACCAGCAGCACCGGCTGGCCTATCTGCTGCAGGATGTGCGCGATTTCCTGGCGCTGCGCCCACAGGTCATCCCATATACGCTGATGCATGTCGGCGCGTTCCGCATGGTAGCGGGTGAGGATAGAACGCACCGGCCAGGGCATGGTCGGGGGATCATAAAAAATCAGATCAATCAGCGCATCCATAGCCTCACGATCACGGGCAATCAAGGGGTTATCGCCGTTATCAATGGCGCGACGTATCACTTCGGTTTCGGCTTCACGGGCACCTGCCGGGTTGAACAAGCCCAGGCTGAGCACCTTGTCCGGCCGGGCCCCGGCGACCGCCAGGCTGATCGCACCACCCAGCGATGTACCCACCAGATGCACCTGGTCCCCAGGCAATGCATCGATCACGGCAATCACGGCGCTGGCCAGCCCGTATACGTCGTAAGTGTAGTCAGGGCCCCCATAGGCCAGACTGTCGCCGTGACCGGGGATATCCAGCGCGAGCACGGCGCGGTCTTCCGGCAGCTCACGAATAAACTGCAGCCAGACTTCCTTTTGTGAAGCGAAACCGTGCAACAACACCACCGGCGCCCCGGCATCCCCCGCGCGATAAAGCGCGGCCAATTCACCATCGCCCGCGGGCAGACGGATTTCTTCCACAACGGAACGCGCACGCTCAACCACCACGCCGGCGTCATAAATACGGGTTTCCACCGTGACACAGGCACTTATGAGCAAGCCCGCGGCAGCGGCCAAAGAAAATCTGCTGATAGTCTTGAACAATTGCATCAGTTCGGGTGTCTGTATGCTGTCATGGCGCGCTATGATTACACGAGCCACGAGTTACAGGAAGTCACCCCGCTACGGAGAACCATTATGCCTCGAATGTTCACTGCCCTTATCGCCATTTCCGGACTGGCCTTGCTGGTCGCATGCGAACGCGCCGCACCGCCTGAAAATATGCTGGAACAGGCCACAGCGCATGTTGAACAGGCCGAGCAAACCAGCACCGGCGATTTTGTCCTGGCCCTGCAACAGCTGGAAAAGGCCGATGCCCAAATCGAATTACTGCTGAGCACACATCGCAACAGCGAACTGGCGGGGGAGTTGCGCGAGGGCAACGTCACGGTGGGGCCCTACACTCTGGCGCAGCTGCGTGATTCGATCATTCCACGGGCCAGTGCTCGGGCGCGAATACAGCGTGAGGGAGATCTTTTTGAAATCGCACTGTATGTGGCAAGCAGCTTGCCGGATGAAAATGCCGGGCACAACGCAGCCCAGCAGATCGGTGCGGCAATTCAGCACAGCGGGGACACCCCCAGAGCGCTGGAAATTGCCCGTCGCTATGGCCGGGCCTCGGTAGAAATGGACGCCCTGATCGAAGCGCGCGCACGCGCTGTTGAAGGCGATTTTGAAGGCAGTCTCAAAGCACTGGATGCAATCGAGGACCCGATACGTCGCGCTGCGGCCCGCCTGATGACAGGCGAGATGATGGCCGACAAGGGACGCTATGAATCCGCCCTGGAGGTCATCGAAGAAGCGGAACAGCAACTGGATGTTTTCCAGCAGGTCTTCCGCGCCCTGGCACGGGCCTACGCAACTGCCGGTGATTATGACAAGGCCCTTAAATACGGTCGCCGTGCCGGCGACAATGCCCAGACCTCCGACGCCCTGATCGAGATCGCCATGATCCTCAACGAACAGGCTGATAACGAGAACTCTCCGGCAACCTGGGATGCGGAGATGGCCGGCGCGATACTGACCGAGACTCACGAGATTATTAAAACCATGGGCAACGACCAGTATCGCGCCGAATACCTGGCGGTGCTGGCACACGCCAGCGCTGACGGGGGTGACCGTGAACAGGCCTCGCGCTGGTTTGACGAGGCGCGCGCGCAGGCCGAGGGCATTGAGTCCTCGCGTATGCGCCACGAAAGCCTCGGCGTCATCGCTTTCCGCCTGGCCGGTGCGGGCTTTGAAGAGCTGGCGCTGGAGCTGCTGGAGTACTCCAGCCAGCGACTCGAGGAAGAAGGCGCGGCCGACTTCATCGCTGCCGAGCTGCGGCCATTTGAAGTGCATGCCAGCCTGGGGGATTTTGATGCCGCCATGCGCAAGCTGCTGGAGATCGATAACAGGGCGCTGTTCATGGACGGCCTGAGCACCGTGGCCATTGCCATGGCTGAACAGGACGTCGAAAGCACGGAAAAACAGCGCGTAAGGCTACTGCTGCACGCCCGGCATCTGGAAGCCCCGCGCTAGCGCGCGGGGCGCGGGGCGGGCGGTATGGGCCTGACGGCCCATGATTTGCATTTTCAGGCGAAGCGCGCAAAGCGCACGAGGCGGCCTGTCTGAAAACTGAAAACACCCGCGGCGAAGCCGCGGGTTATTCCGGCGGCACATAGCCCTCGGGGATTTGCGAGCCTTCACCGAAGAAATACTTTTCCATCTCGGATTCCAGGAACTTGCGGGCCTCGGGGTCAATGGGGCTGATGCGGTTTTCGTTGATGAGCATGGTCTGGTGCGCCAGCCACATCTGCCAGGCTTCTTTTGAGACATTGTCAAAAATCCGCTGCCCCAACTCCCCGGGATACGGTGGACGTTCCAGCCCCTCGGCCTCTCGACCGAGTT
>SLRW01000032.1 GCA_007130745.1 Gammaproteobacteria bacterium | reverse complement strand
TGCAGCATCAGGGCGTCATCATCTACTTCCAGCAAAAGATATTTTGAGCGCCTGTTTACCCCCGTGATGCGCTGACCTTCCAGGCGCTGCGGCAGGTCCGCCGGCACCCTGTAGCGTAATTGCGGCTGACGGATGTGCACTGCGGTGATCCGGCGACCGCTGACGTAGGGCGCAATCCCGCGGCGGGTGGTTTCTACTTCAGGCAATTCAGGCATGAATGCATACCCGGTTTACGCTCTTGTCCGCCGCCAGTAAATGAGGCCGCCGGCGAGCAGCAGCAGTCCGGGGATGCCCGGCACGAAGATCACCAGCATCAGCACGGTGCCGCCGGGCTCCAGGGTGAGACTGGTGTCGCGCAGTTCACCCGGGCGGATATCGAGCTGGGCTTCGCTGCCGGTGAGCCAGTTCACCAGGTTCAGTCCCAGGCGCAGGTTATCGCCGTGGGGCAGGTAATGATTGCTGATCAGATCCACGTCGCCGACCACGGCGGCGCGTTGCAGCACGTCCTCCTGTCGGCGTTCCAGCGCCAGCCCGAGGGCCAGTGGCCCGGCCCGGTCACCGGCTTCGGGATTAAAGCGTAATTCGCCTTCCAGCGAGCCGGCTTCGGCCCAGCTGCGTTCCAGCGTGCGGGCGAAAACCCGTGACTCCCAGTCTGTATCATCCAGCCGGCGCAGTGGCCGGGCAAAGGCAAACATCACGCTGGCATCCAGTTGCTGGCCGACGCGGTGATTGCCGAAGTCGGTCACCGGGAACACCGCCGGATGGGGGGTGCCGAGCAGTGCGTAGTCCGGATAAAGCATCGTGCCCGGCAGCACTTCCACGCCCAGCGCCGTGGCCAGTGGGTGCCAGTTGTCATCAGTGTCGGGCTCCATGAGCCAGAGCACGCTGCCGCCCTCCCGCACATAATCACGCAGTATCTCGATTTCGCCGCTCAACGGTGCACTGCGAACCCCGGGGATAATTACCAGCGCGGCATTGTCGGGAATGGCGGGGTTACGCGAGAGGTTGAGCCGGCCCACGCGCAGGCCGGTATCCTGCAGCGCCTGGACAAAATCCCCCAGAGACTGGCCGCTGTCACCATCCAGTCGTCGCCCGCCATGACCGTCGAGAAAGGCCACCCATTGCTCGGCGCCGCGAGCCAGGCGTTGCAGGGCCTGGCTGAAACATTTTTCCGTGGCTTCGGTGCAGACCTCGGTGCGTTCGCCATGGGTCACCGCCAGCGCCCATGATTTATTGCCCACGCCCAGATTACGCAGGGCGCCGGGAGCGGCGGCCGGATCCACAAAATCCAGGGCGATATCGTCGTGATGGCGCTGATAACGGATCAGCAGGTGGCGGATATCGCGGCGCAGTTCCTCGTCGGGCTCGGCGTAGGCAATCACATCCAGCGGACCGTCAAGCTGGGCCAGAATCTTCTGGCTGGCTTCGCTCAGACTGTGGCGCCCGCTGGCACTCCAGTCGGCATGGCCGGGATGAGTGGTGGCGAGCACGGCCAGCACCAGCAGGGCGGTGAGCCAGCCGCCGCTGAACAGCACCGGCGCCGGCCGGGTGAGTTGCCGGCGCGCGGTGTGCAGATTGTGGCCGCGCAGGGCCAGGCGGAGCAGGGGGATGCACAGGAACAGGCCCGATATGACCAGCGGCTGCAGCAGGCCACGCAGGCTGATCAGCCCGACCAGACCGTCTTCCAGATGATCGGCCGGTGACAGGAACGTGAACAGGGGAGCGAGCAGGAAATCGCGCGTGCCCAGCCAGTGGAACATCCACAACAGCAACAGGATACCCAGAGCCCCGGCAGCGGCTGCGGCCGGCTGGCGGGTGAGGCTGGAACAGGCCAGGGCCACGGCAGCATAAATGGCGCCCATCAAAAACAGCGACAGGCTGGCCGCGGCCAGCAGGCCGGGATCAAGCCGGGTGCCGGCGTTGAGGCTGGCCACCATGGCGGCGGTGAGCAGGGTAATGGCCGCCACGGGAGCGAGCAGCGCCAGGTATTTGCCCATCACGATGCGCCACGGTGCCACGGGTGCGGTGCCGGTGAGGCGGATGGTGCCGCTGCGGTATTCCTCGCTCAGGCTGCGCATGCCCAGCAGGGGCACCACCAGCAGCAGCCAGGCCGCGGCAAAGCCGAATACGCCGCCGGTGACATAAGCAGTGATACCCTCCTCGCGCCCCAGTCCGGGGGTTTCCTGCAAATCACCAAGCGTGACAACGAATACCAGTCCCAGAATGAGCTGCGTCAACGCCAGCAGCACCCAGGGCAGGGGGGTGACAAACAGCCGGCGCAGTTCCAGCGCGGTGATCGTGAGCAGTCCGGGTGGATTCATGATGGTGTCTCGGTAACCTGCATAAAGAGATCTTCCAGGGTGGTGCCGCGAGGGCTCAGTTCCACCAGCCCCCAGTCGCCTTCCACGCTGGCGCGTACCAGCCCCTGGATAGCCTGTTCTTCGCCCTGGAGAATAAAATGCCCGCTGCCCTGTGCGCCGACCTGGCTGATGCCCGGCAGGCCTTCCAGCGCCTGGCGCTCGGGTGGCCGGCGCAGCACGAGCTGCCAGGCCCGGCCCTCGCCGCCCGCGAGATTGTCGAGCGCGTCACTGTGTACCACCCGCCCGCGATTGAGCACGGTGACATGGCTGCACAAGGCCTGCACCTCGGGGAGGATGTGGGTGGAGAGAATGATGCTGCACTGTTCGGCGAGCATGCGGATCAGGTCGCGGATTTCGCGAATCTGGATGGGGTCCAGGCCGACCGTGGGTTCATCCAGAATCAGCAGCCGGGGCTGATGGATCAGCGCCTGGGCCAGGCCGACGCGCTGCTGGTAGCCGCGTGACAGACGGCTGATCAATTGCCGGCCCTTGTCTTCGAGATGACACTGGCGCTTGACCCGGTTCACCGCCCCGGCCCGGTCCCGGCGCCCCAGGCCCTGCAAGGTCGCACACAGGCGCAGGTATTCATCCACCTGCAGCTCGGGGTACAGCGGCGGGGAGTCGGGCAGATAACCCAGGTAGCGCCGGGCGACGGTGGGCTCGCAGGCCAGGTCGAAACCATTGATACGGATCTCGCCGGTATGGGGCTGGAGATTGCCACTGAGAAGTTCCAGGGTGGTGGATTTGCCGGCGCCATTGGGGCCGAGCAGGCCCAGCACCTGGCCGGGGTGCAATTCCAGATCCAGCGCCCACAGCGCCTGGTGCTGGCCATAACGGCGCGACAGGCCGTGCGCGGCCAGCAGGGGGGCGGTGTCGGATTTTGATACGGCAGCAGACTGCGGCATGATTCGTTATTGCCCTGGCGGCGCATCCCGGATGTTTGGTGATGCCCTGCGATTGTAAGCTACAAATCCGCTTTGCACAGCGTCTGTAACATGATTTGCTTGTGCAACCTGGAGTCTCGCAACTTATGAAACTGCTTGGCGTGGATACCGGTGGCACCTTTACCGACCTGGTGGTGATCCACGAGGACGGCAGCTTGCAGGTGCACAAGGTGCTTTCCACGCCCGCCGTCCCTGAAGAGGCGATTCTGCGTGGCGTGGATGAACTGGCGCTGAAAGCCGGTGAGCTGCGCATGATCCACGGCTCTACCGTGGCCACCAATGCGGTGCTTGAGGGCAAGACGGCTCGGGTTGCCTATATCACCAGTTCGGGGATGGGCGATGTGCTGAGTATTGGCCGCCAGGCCCGGCGTGAACTTTACAATCTGCAGCCCCCGCTCGTCAGGTCACCGGTGCCCGCCGAATATTGTCTTGAAGTTGCCGCCCGTCGCACGGCGGATGGCGAGGTGCTTGAGGCGCTGGATGACGCCGCGCTGAGCGACTTGCGTGAGCGATTGCTCAAGCTGGCGCCCGAGGCCGTGGCGATTAACCTGCTCTATGCCTTTCTGGATGATGGGGATGAAAAGCGACTCGCGGCGGTGGTGCCCGAAGGGGTGTTTGTTTCGCGTTCCTCCGCCGTGTTGCCCGAGTACGGCGAGTACGAGCGGGGCATAACCACCTGGCTCAATGCCGGGGTGGGCCCGTTGCTGCAAGGTTATCTGGGCCGGCTGTGTGCCGGGGTATCACCGGCGCCGGTATCGGTGATGCAAAGCAGTGGCGAGACCGTGTCGGCGGCCCAGGCCGGGCAGCGCGGGGTGCATATGTTGCTGTCAGGGCCGGCCGGGGGGCTGGCCGGAGCGGCGTATCTGGGTGAGCTGGCCGGGCATGACCGGCTGCTGAGTTTTGACATGGGCGGTACATCCACTGATGTGGCCCTGATTGACGGCGAGCCTGTGCTGACCACCGACGGCCGCATCGGTGACTACCCCCTGTGCGTGCCGAGCGTGGATATGCACACCATTGGCGCCGGCGGCGGGTCGCTGGCGCAGGTGGATGCCGGCGGCGCCTTGCAGGTTGGGCCGGAGTCGGCCGGCGCCAGTCCGGGGCCGGCTTGCTACGGTGCCGGGGGCGAGCAGGCTACGGTGACGGATGCCAATCTGCTGCTCGGACGGCTGTTGCCGGATGCCTTTTTGGGCGGGCGTATGCGGCTGGATGAGGCAGCCGCGCGAGTCGCTCTGGAGCGGCTTGGCGAACAACTCGGGGTGTCGGCGGAAACGGCGGCCGAAGGCGTGGTGCGAATTGCCAATGAACACATGGCGCGTGCCCTGCGGGTGATTTCGGTGCAGCGCGGGCTGGATCCGCGCGAGTTTGTGTTGTGCTGTTTTGGTGGCGCCGGCGGGCTGCATGTGTGTGCACTGGCGGAGACCCTGGGTATGCGCCGGGCGCTGGTGCCCGTGCATGCCGGGGTGTTGTCGGCGCTGGGTATGTTGGCGGCGCCGCGCGGGCGCCAGCTTTCACAGACGCTCTCGAAGGTGCTGTCGA
>SLRW01000034.1 GCA_007130745.1 Gammaproteobacteria bacterium | reverse complement strand
TGTTGCGTCAGGGTGAAGCCTTCATGCGGGCGGATTTTGAGGGCAACCCGTGGCAAGACAACGTCAGAATCAAGCATCACCGACTGGGCTATGAGCTTGAAATCCGCCCGTTGCACCATGAAGCAGCGCAGTCACACACAGACACCCCTTGCAGATAAAATACTACGGCGATGACTACGCACAAGACATACAAACCGGCCGAGCTTCTGCCCCACAGGGCACCCATGATGCTGCTGGACAGCATTGAGCAGGTGACGCGGGATCAGCTGCACGCGCGGGCCCGGGTGCGCGCCGAAGGGCCACTGATGCGGCCCGGCGACACCGGCCTGCCGGCTTTCACGGGAATCGAATTCATGGCCCAGGCGGTGGCGGCCTGGGCAGGCTTTCGTGAATTGGCCGCCGGGCGCGAGGTGCGTCCCGGCCTGCTGCTTGGCACGCGGCGCTTCGAAAGCTCGCGGCCCTGGCTGGAGGAGGGACTGATGCTGGACATCCACATTGAGCGCATGCTGGAGGACGAATCCGGTGTCGGCGCCTTTGATTGCCGCATCGAGGCATCCGGTCTGCATCAGCAGGCCAGAATCAAGGCCGTGATGCCACACAGCATGGAAGCCTTCATGCAACTGGGGGGTTACTAGATGCAAGCGGAAGTGACTGGCGAAAGTGTTCTGGTTACCGGCTCAAGCCGCGGTATTGGCCGCGCCATTGCCCTGCGCCTGGCCCGCGACGGCTTCCAGGTGGTGCTGCATTGCCGCAGCCGGCGGGAGCAGGCCGAAGCGGTGGCGGAGGAGATAACTTCTGCCGGCGGCACCGCGCCGCGTATTCTGCAGTTCGATGTGGCCGATCGCGAGGCCGCCCGCGAAGCCCTGGAAACCGATATCGCCGAACACGGCGCTTATTACGGCGTGGTCTGCAATGCCGGTGTTACCCGTGACGGCGCTTTCCCGGCGCTGACGGGTGAAGACTGGGACAGCGTGGTGCATACCAATCTCGATGGTTTCTACAATGTCTTGCAGCCATTGACCATGCCCCTGGTGCGCCGTCGCCGGCCCGGGCGCATTGTCACCATGGCCTCGGCTTCGGGCATCATGGGCAACCGCGGCCAGGTCAACTATTCAGCCTCCAAGGCTGGTATCATCGGCGCCACCAAGGCGCTGGCGCTGGAGCTGGCCAAGCGCCGCATTACCGTCAACTGTGTGGCGCCCGGACTGATTGAAACCGACATGACCGATGAGCTTCCGCTGGAGCAGATGCTGCCCATGATCCCGGCGCAACGTGCCGGCACAGCTGATGAAGTCGCCGGCGCGGTGAGTTTTCTCATGAGTGAAGATGCGGCCTATATCACCCGACAGGTCATTTCGGTCAACGGAGGCCTGTGCTGATGCGGCGCGTGGTGGTTACGGGCATGGCGGGCATTTCCCCGGTCGGACTGGACTGGGAAAGCGTGCGTGAAAGCCTCAAGGCAGGCCGCAATGGCATCCGCTATATGGATGAATGGGACTGCTACGACGGCCTGCTCACTCGTCTGGGTGCCCCCGTGGACGACTTTGAATGCCCCGCGCATTATCGCCGCAAGAAAATCCGCAGCATGGGCCGTGTCAGCCTGATGGCCACCCGTGCCAGCGAACTGGCCCTGAGTGAGGCCGGACTGCTGGAAGAAAAAGCTATTCTGGGCAGCGGCCGTACCGGCGTAGCCTACGGCTCCTCCACCGGCAGCACCGATGCGGCGAAGGATTTCGCCGGCATGCTTATCAAGGAAAGCACCAGCGGCATCACCGCCACCACTTATATCCGCATGATGGCGCATACTGCGCCGGTCAACGTGGGCGTGTTTTTCGGACTTACCGGACGCGTCTACACCACATCCAGCGCCTGCACCTCGGGTAGCCAGGGCATCGGCTATGCCTTCGAGGCGATTCGCGCGGGCGCCCAGGACATCATGGTTGCCGGCGGCGGTGAAGAGCTTTGCCCCACCGAGGCGGCTGTGTTTGACACCCTGTTTGCCACTTCCCGCCGCAACGATGCGCCACACTCTACCCCGCGACCCTTTGACCGGGACCGCGACGGGCTGGTCATCGGCGAAGGTGCCGGCACCCTGATCCTGGAAGAACTGGAACACGCCAAAGCCCGGGGCGCCACGATTCATGCGGAACTGGTCGGCTTTGGCACCAACTCCGACGGCCGTCATGTCACCCAGCCTGCCGCGCCCACCATGCAGGTAGCGCTGGAACTGGCGCTGGAAGATGCCGGCCTGTCACCGGATGCCATCGGCTATGTCAGTGCCCATGGCACCGCCACCGACCGTGGCGATGTGGCAGAGAGCATCGCCACCCGCGAAGCCTTCGGCCGCGCGGTGCCCATCAGCGCCTTCAAAAGCTATACCGGTCACACGCTGGGCGCCTGTGGCGCACTGGAAGCCTGGGTCGCCATCAATTGCATGAACGAAGGCTGGTTTCACCCCACCATCAATCTGGATAATCTGGATGAAGATTGCGCCGAGCTGGACTACATTAGCGGCGACGGCCGCAAGCTGGACTGCGAATACATCATGAGCAACAACTTCGCCTTTGGCGGCCTCAATACCTCGCTGATTTTCCGCCGCTGGCAATAACCCCTTCCCGGGAGCAGGCAACACAGGCATGGACATTCTTGATCGCGACGCCATTGCCGCCATGATCCCCCATGCCGGGCGCATGTGCCTGCTGGAAGCGGTGACCGCATACGATGCACAGTCCATCAGCGCCCGCGCCACCAGCCACCGCGCCGCCGACAACCCGCTGCGCAGCGGGGATCGCCTGTCGATAGAAGCCGGCATCGAATACGCTGCCCAGGCCATGGCCGTACACGGCGGCCTTGTCGGCGGCGACGGCCCGCCCCGGCGCGGCTTTGTGGCCATCATCAACCAGGTCAGCTGGCAGGCCGAATGCCTGGATGAGCTCGACTCCGATTTACTGATTCAGGCACAAGCCCTGCAGAGCATGGCCGACAGCCGCAACTATGCCTTCAGTTTGAGCTGTGCCGGGCGCACCTTGCTCGAAGGCGAAGCCATGGTGGTGCTGGAAGCCCTGGAGACGAACTGAGCCATGCAGCCTGTTCGCTTCTGTATAAACCACTGGAGCGCCTGGGCGCCGGGCCTGGAAACGCAGGCCGACTGGCGTGACTGGCTGACCGCGGGCGGGCGGATTGAAGATATTCCGGGCGAACCCGACAAACCGCAACTGGATTTTATGCCGCCCATGCTGCGCCGACGCGCCAGCCGTGTCAGTCGCGCCGCACTGCGGGTGGCCTGGGAATGCAACGAGCCGGACCACAACAACCGCATGATTTTTGCCTCGCGTCACGGCGAACTGCATCGCAGCAGCGACCTGCTGGGCGACCTGGCGCGCGAGGAGCCGCTCTCGCCCAATGCCTTCAGCCTGTCGGTACACAACAGCGCCGCCGGGCTGTATTCCATCGCCACCGGCAACCGTGCCGGTGCCACGGCGCTGGCTGCCGGGCAAGACAGTCTGCCGGCAGCCATTATCGCTGCGGCCGGCTACCTGCAGCGTGGCGAAGACACCGTCACCGTCGTTATGGCCGATGAAAGCCCGCCGCAATTCTACCGCCGCTGGGCGGATTACCCACCAGGTGTGTTCGCCCTGGGCCTGCGTCTGACCCCGGCCGGAGACACGCATAGCTGGCAACTACACGCCGGGGCGAACGAAGCCACACTCAGCCCGTTGCCCGCCGAGCTGGCGCTGATCTCGCTGCTAACGGGCAGGGACAAATGCGTCGGCGTGGCGGGCGAACAGCATCACTGGCGCTGGGAACGCAATTGAAATCACTCAACTACTACTGGCGGCTGGTGGCCACCGGTTACAATTTCGTCAGTTTCGGCATTGGTGCGCTGATATTCAGCCTCACCATTATGCCGGTGGTGCGTCTGTGGCCGGGCAAGCGCGAGCAGCGCGCCGCGCGCGCGCGCCAGGTCATCCATCAGGTGTTCCGGCTGTTTGCCTGGCAAATGCGAATGACCGGCGTGATGTCCGTGTCGGCCAACGATGTGCATCGATTGCGCCGGGAAGCACGCGGGCGGGTAGTCATCGCCAACCACCCCTCACTGATTGATGTGATATTGCTGATATCATTGCTGCCGCGAAGCGGTTGCGTGGTTAAACAGGCGATGTGGCGCAACCCGCTGACCTACGGCATGGTCCAGGGCGCCGGCTTCATCAGTAACGCCAGTGATTCGGCAACGCTGCTGGCGCGCAGCAAACGGGTGCTGGACGCCGGCGACCCGCTGGTGCTGTTTCCCGAAGGCACCCGCACTGTGCGGGGCAAGCCGGTAAGGTTCCAGCGCGGCGCGGCCAATATCGCCGTGCGCAACAACGCCGAAATACTGCCGGTGGTGATCCGTAACCAGCCGCCCACACTGAGCAAGCAGGAGCGCTGGTACCAGATACCACCGAGCAAAACGCGCTACACCATTACACCGCAGACGCCGCTGCGCATTGAAGATGTCGTCGACACCAGCGGCGGACCGGCACTGACAACGCGGCGGCTGAACCGTTATCTTGAAAATTACTACAGGAGCATATTGAGCGATGAGTGACCTGGGGCAGGAAATCAAAGAGCTGATCATTGACTGTCTGGACCTCGAGGACATCTCTCCCGAGGACATTGGCGATGATGATCCGCTATTCGTCGACGGCCTGGGGCTGGATTCCATCGACGCCCTCGAGCTGGGCATGAATATCCAGAAAAAGTACAACATCAAGCTCGACGCCAATGACGAGGCCAACAAGGAACACTTCGCCTCGGTCAATGCACTGCGCCGCTTTATCGAAAGCCACCAGGCCGGCTGAACCACCACCAGCGGCGGGAGGCAATTCCATTGGCATTCAGGCCCTGCCTTGTTGTGCCCTG
>SLRW01000093.1 GCA_007130745.1 Gammaproteobacteria bacterium | reverse complement strand
GAGGAGCGCACCACCAGCGTCACCTGTTCGCCGGCGGCGATCAGGCGGGCGGCCAGTACGCCTCCGACTGCCCCGGCGCCGATAATGACGTGATGGCCGCTCATACCTCGGCGCCGGTGAATGGTCGCCCGCGCGCCGCGTTACGCCGGTTGATCAGTGCCCGCAAGCGGGCCTGGCGACGCTCGGTGAGCGGGTACCGCCAGGCCAGCATGTAGGCGGCCATGTAGAACAGCACCGGCGTAATCACATAATAGAGCTTGAGCGCCAGCAATTGCGGGTCTTCGTTGGCCGCGCCGGCCTCGAAGGCCGCCAGATGCAGCAAACTCAGCGACAACCCCACACCTACGGCCATGGACAGTTTCTGTGTCATGCCGCCCAGGGCAAAGATCAGGCCGGTGCGCTGTTCGCCACTGCGCGCGGTATCCACGTCGACGATATCAGCCAGCATGGCCAGAGGCAGGAACTGGAAGGCACCGAAACAGGTGCCCTTGATGGCAAACAGCAGGGTAAAGCCGACAAAATCACCGGGGCCCAGGAATATCATGCCGAGGCTGCCGACGCTGGCCACGATCATCGCCATGCAGAAGGCACGATGCTTGCCAATGCGCCGGCCCAGCGCCAGCCAGAAAGGTACTGCCAGAATACCCAGCCCGAAGTACATCAGATACATCAGGCCGATGTAGTCTGAAATCTGGACGATATGCTCCATAAAGAAATAGGACAGGGAGCTGCGGAAGGCCTCGCCGGTGATGACGATGAGCAGTACCAGCAACATGCGTTTGAGCGGGCCGTTATTCTTCAGTACCCGCAGCCCCTTGCGCCACGGAATTTGTTCGCGGGAAATATTACGCGGTTCGGACACGCTGGTGGTGACCAGCAAAATCGTGATCGGCAGCAGGATCAGCATCAACCAGGCCAGGGCTGCCAGGATGGGGGCATTGCCGGTGCTGAGTTCGCCATCGGTGCCGATCAGCCAGATGGCGAATTCGATCAGCCAGCCTTCGGTATAGCCCTGCTCAAAGCGTCGTCCCAGATGTTGCACCACGGCAGGCACCATGGCCGCCAGCAGCAGTCCGACGAGGATGAAGCCCTCACGCGCGGCGGTCACCCGGCTGCGCTGGTGATAGACAGGTGAGAGCTCCGCCCCCCAGGCACCGTAAGGCAGGGTGATCATGGTCCAGCCCAGGTACATGACGGCGGTCCAGATCAACAGATGCCATACATCCACCGGTGGGTCCGGCATGAATAAATGCACAATGCCGACCATCATCACCGGCATGCCCAGCAGTAGCCAGATCTTGCGCCGGCCCAGGGGTGATTCCCAACGATCACTGATGCTGCCGATCAGGGGGTCGGTGATGACATCCGAGAGCCGGGCGAGAAAGATCATCAGCCCGACCATGGCTAGTGGCAGGCCGAGCTCGCTGGCGTAGAAGGGGGGCAAATAAATCGCCAGCGGATAGCCGATCACCGCCAGCGGCATGGCCACCGAACCATGGATCAGCAGGGTTGAGCGCTTGAGAACACCGGATTGACTCATGCAAATCTCCGCAGTTAGCCGTACCCGCACTGGCGCGGGTGGCGAGCTGATATGGCAGCATCGTGAATTGCAGCCTGATGATTCTGCCGGAGCCGGTGGCGATGGGCAATTCGTGATCTGTGCGAATAGCTGTCAGTTTGCAGGAGAATGCTGGCTGTTTGGTACGGGATAAAGGTCAAAACGTGTTGATTTGCCTGTGAGGCTGGTCTCCGGTGCGGGACCGACCGCCTGTGGCGCCAGTCGCGGGCGCTTGAGCACGACGCGCCGGCCCGCCGCCGCCAGTGCGGCTTCAAGCAGGGCCGGGATATCCTCGTCCGCGCCGGCCAGCAGGTGTAGCACCCGCATTTCGCGACCGGGCAGGGCGGACTTGCTGCGCGGCGGATACATCGGATCCAGATAGATGACTTCGGCCACCGGCGCCGATCGTGAGGCCAACCAGATGATGGCGTCGGCATGGATCAGTGTTATGCGTCGGGCAGCCTCGCCGGCGCGGCCGTCCGCCGCCCGGGCCCGTTTGAGTCCGTCTTCCAGCAGCGCGGCAATGACGGGTTGGCGCTCCAGCAACGTGACCTCGCAGCCCAGTGAGGCCAGTACAAAAGCATCGCGCCCCAGGCCCCCGGTGGCGTCAATCACGTGTGGTGTGTGGCCCTGGCGCAGGCCGGCAGCGCGTGCCAGCGTCTGCTTGCGTCCGCCACCACGCCGGCGACGGTATTCGGCATGGGCCGAGAGAAAATCCACAGACACAGGGTTTTCGCGTGAGTCGGGGCGCCACAGGGACAGTCCCTGGTCATGCGAAACACGCAGGACGACTTCGGGCCAGTCGGAGTCAGTTGTCTGAACTGTCAGTCCGAGCTGGCGGGAGAGCTCGCGGGCACGCGCGACGGCGGCTGCGTCAACCGGGAAGATGCTTAATGAGGCCATGACACTCCGGGCTGCGCGGTACTGCAAAGGCGCCACAGTGGCCAGGGGATGAAGTTGAGTCTGGCCGGATTGTATCCGGGTCCGTGTCAGGCCTCCAGTCGTGCGGCGTCGAACAGGCCTCCCAGGCGCTGGGCCAGCATCATATCCCCGTCAAGTTTGAGCTTGCCGGTCATGAAGGCGGTCATGCCATCGAGTTCGCCGGTCATCAGGTTGACCAGATCATCATCGGCCATCCTGATGGTGACAGTAGGGTTGTCGTGCGCGCCTTCGGCGACCTTGCAGTCGCCATCCTTGATGACACAGTACATGGGTTCGGAAATGTCGTACTGGACGATCGCTTCCATGTTGCCGGCTGCTTCCGGCTTGAAGGCGGCGGGCATTAACTGGATCAGTTCCTTTGCAGTCATTACTACTATCCCCTCAACGCTTTAGTGCTTTTTGCAGTCGTCCGGTCAGCGATGTTCAGGCAAGCATCGTGATACACGAGACATGTTCTCACATTTGCTGCCATGTAACGCAAACTGATGGTAACCGTTCGTCGGGTAAATGCTACCCTGTTTCCTGTTTTGCGACGCCGTGGCGTCAGAACCGGATTAATTTTATGTCTGTACAACAGGCACACAGGTCCCTGGCCAGTGCGCTCAAGCCTTGGCAGTACACCGAAGCGGATGCGGCTGTGATCCGGGGGTACGAGGCCAGTGGCGAGGGCGCGCAAACGATTCATTTCCTGCATGGCAATGGTTTTGCCGGCGGGGTATACAGCCCCTTTCTGGCCGGGCTGTTTGCGCGTGGCCACGGCCTGATTATGCCGGATTGCCAGGGGCATGGTGCAAGTGATGCCGGGACACGCTTTATCGGCTGGGAGGCCACCGCACGACGTGCTGCCCGGGTCATGGACGCACGCCTGTCGGCAGGCCATAAGCTGACGTTGCCGCCTGTTGGTCTGGGGCACAGCTTCGGTGGCATTATCACCCTGTTGATGGCGGCGCGGGAGCCGGCGCGATTCAGCCGTATTGTGTTGCTGGACCCGGTCCTGTTTCCGCCTGCGTATGTGCGTGTTATGAGGGTATTTAACTGGCTGGGCCTGGCGCAACGGATTACCCCAATGGCGCGTCAGGCCATGCGGCGCAACCGGCGCTGGGCCAGTCGCGATGAGGCCCGTGAGGCAATGCGGGAGCGCGGCATATTTCGCGGCTGGGCCCCGGAGGCACTGGATGCTTATGTGCAGTATGCCCTGCGTTGTGATGACGATGGCTGTGTACTGAGTACCCCGTCCTGGATGGAGGCGGGCATATTTTCCAGTGCACCGCCTACACTGTGGCGGGCGGTGCGCCGTGTGAGTGTGCCGGTGGATATTGTCACGGGACTGGAGACCTACGACTTCATCCTGCCCTCGGTGCGGCGCGCCAGCCGTCTGAACCGGCATGTTCGTGTACACACCATTGCCGGCGGGCACTGTTTTATGCAGCAGGCGCCGGCACAGGCCTCGGATTTTGTTGCCGGATTGCTGCTTGAATAGGTCAGCGTTTGTCCGGGTTCTGCACCCTGTGGCCCTCAGGCTGTATCATGGCAGCTTTTGCAAACACCCATGCCGGACCATTCAATGAGTGCACTGAGTATCAAGGGGTTGACCAAGACCTATGCCAGCGGCCTGGTGGCCTTGCATGGCATTGATCTGGACGTGGCCGAGGGAGATTTCTTTGCCCTGCTTGGCCCCAATGGCGCCGGCAAGTCCACCACCATTGGCATTCTGAGTTCGCTGGTGAACAAAACCACCGGCAAGATTCATATTTTTGGCCACGATATGGACGCCGAGCTTGAGGCAGCCAAAGCCTGTATCGGCCTGGTGCCCCAGGAGGTCAACCTCAACGGCTTTGAAAAGCTTTTCCAGGTGCTGGTCAACCAGGCCGGTTACTATGGCCTGCCCCGCAAACGGGCGCGTGAGCGTGCCGAGACCTGCTTGCGTGAACTGGGGCTGTGGGAGCGTCGGGACGATATTACCCGCAATCTTTCCGGTGGCATGAAGCGGCGACTGATGATTGCCCGGGCGTTGGTGCACCAGCCCCGCTTGCTGATTCTGGATGAGCCCACGGCCGGTGTGGATATCGAAATCCGTCGTTCCATGTGGGCCTACCTGCAGGAGATCAACGCTGCCGGAACCACAATTATTCTCACCACGCATTACCTGGAGGAGGCCGAGCATCTCTGCCGTAATATCGCGATTATCGATGAAGGGCGCATTGTAGAGAACACCAGTATCCGTGCCCTGTTGCGGCGCATGAATACCGAGGTTTTCCTGCTCACTCTGGAGGGCGATCTGGTGCAGACGCCGGCGCTGGCCGGCTATGATTGCCGGCTGGTGGATCCGCATACGCTGGAGGTGGAAGTGCGCCGGGGGCGAAGTCTTAATGCGCTGTTTGCCGCGCTCAGCGAACAGGGTGTGACGGTGGT
>SLRW01000004.1 GCA_007130745.1 Gammaproteobacteria bacterium | reverse complement strand
TGACCGGGGCTTTCTTGTTCAAGAAACTTGGTAGCGGGGGCAGGATTCGAACCTGCGACCTTCGGGTTATGAGCCCGACGAGCTGCCAGACTGCTCCACCCCGCATCCGGTAAGCGCGCATCATAGCGGTACAGGCCCGGATTTTCAAGGCCTCGCCGCGCTTTCATGTACTTCGGCACATAAAAAAAGGCGCCCCCTGGGGGGCGCCTTTTCAGCGTTGGCGGAGTGGACGGGACTCGAACCCGCGACCCCCGGCGTGACAGGCCGGTATTCTAACCAGCTGAACTACCACTCCGTCTCCTGGTGGGTGCTGAGGGATTTGAACCCCCGACATTCGCCTTGTAAGGGCGACGCTCTCCCAACTGAGCTAAGCACCCGAGAGAGCGCGCTAGTTTACGGCATCCTTGAGCGCCTTACCAGCCTTGAATGCCGGTGCCTTGCTGGCCTTAATGGTAATGGTCTGGCCAGTCTGCGGGTTACGCCCGGTACGGGCCGCCCGGCTGCGCACGGAGAAGGTGCCGAAACCCACCAGGGAAACCTGGTCACCTTTCTTCAGAGCCTTGGTAATGGAGTCAACAACAGCGTCGAGTGCACGACCCGCGTCGGCTTTGGTGAGATCGGCCGAAGCCGCGATTTGGTCAATCAGTTCTGCCTTGTTCATTGTGCAAGATTCTCCTGTCTTGTTCGCGACGATGATTTAAGCCGCGTTGGAATACTTCAGTAAAACGTCGGAGTGCCACCGCCTGTAATAGTGGCGGGCAGGTCATGCCCGGCACAGTGTCGGCTTCCGTGACAACACACGCTCGCCGACCGCCCCTGCAACATGGATTCTCCCCTGACACTCCAAGCAACCCGGACAACGCCCTCCTGGCAACCCGGTACCTGTGCCGATAGTCCGGTGCACCTGGCCCCTGACTCCCGACTACCGGGCTCGCGCCCGGCTCGCCGCAGCCCTCCTGGTTGCGGCACGCCCCGCTTCCTTTACGGGATTTGGGGCGTCTGCTTCAATTTCGTTATATCAGCCGCCCGAAAGATGTGTCAACCAGACTCCCGGGGCCACTGCGTCAATGTGCGCGCGGCTTGCCGCCAGCAACGGTTGCACTGCTTTCAGACTCGCTCCGGGAGACGGCGGAAGCATCTGCGCCTGAAGGTATTGGCAGGGGCTGCAGAGCCAGCTCAAAAACTTCATCGATCCAGCGCACCGGGCGAATCTCCAGACGGCTCTTGATGTTCTCTGGAATCTCGCTAAGGTCCTTGCGGTTTTCTTCGGGAATCAGAACCGTACGCAAACCTCCTCGACTGGCTGCAAGGAGTTTTTCCTTGAGCCCGCCGATCGGCAGCACCTCACCACGCAGGGTAATTTCACCTGTCATGGCGACGTCGGCACGCACCGGAATACCACTCAGACTGGAGACCAGGGACGTGCACAAACCGATACCGGCGCTCGGGCCATCCTTGGGAATCGCCCCTTCGGGCAAGTGCACATGAATGTCATTGTGCTGGTGGAATTCGGGGTCAATGCCGAGACTTTCCGCACGACTGCGCACTACAGTCAGGGCCGCACGCACCGATTCCTGCATCACATCACCAAGTTTGCCAGTGTGAATCAGTTTGCCCTTACCCGGAACCACCGCCGTCTCTATGGACAGCAACTCCCCGCCCACTTCAGTCCAGGCCAGCCCGGTCACCTGACCCACCTGGTCGGCTTCCTCGGCAATGCCGTAGCGATAACGCGTCACACCCAGGTAATCGGCAATATTATCCGGTGTCACAACCACCGAACGGGTAGTCTTGTCACTGAGTAACTGCTTGACCACCTTGCGGCAGATCTTGGCGATTTCACGCTCCAGGTTACGCACCCCCGCCTCACGGGTATAACGGCGGACAATCTCCAGCAGCGCTTCCTCGCCAATCCGGCATTCATCTTCACCCAGACCGTGGTTTTTGATCTGCTTGGGCACCAGATACTGGCGAGCAATGGCGATTTTCTCATCCTCGGTGTAGCCCGGCAGCCGGATCACTTCCATGCGATCGAGCAGGGCTGCCGGAATATCCAGCGTGTTGGCCGTGGCCACAAACATCACATCCGAGAGGTCAAAATCCACCTCCAGATAGTGATCATTGAAAGTGTTGTTCTGCTCCGGATCCAGCACTTCAAGCAGGGCCGAGGCCGGATCACCCCGGAAATCCATGGCCATCTTGTCGATCTCATCGAGCAAAAACAGCGGATTACGTGTGCCGACCCGGCCCAGGTTCTGCATCACCTTGCCCGGCATCGAGCCGATGTAGGTACGACGGTGGCCCCGAATCTCAGCCTCGTCCCGCACGCCACCCAGTGACATGCGCACAAACTTGCGATTGGTGGCCCGCGCAATACTGCGCCCGAGTGAGGTCTTGCCCACCCCGGGGGGGCCCACCAGGCACAGAATCGGCCCCTTCAGACGCTTTACGCGCTGCTGCACCGCGAGGTATTCAAGAATGCGTTCCTTGACCTTTTCCAGCCCGTAGTGATCCTCGTCCAGCACCCGTTCGGCCACGCCAATATCCTTGCGCAGACGACTCTTTTTCTTCCACGGCACCCCGAGCAGGGTATCCAGGTAGTTACGCACCACTGTAGCCTCGGCCGACATGGGCGACATCATGCGCAGCTTTGCCAGTTCGGCCTCGGCTTTCTTGCGCGCTTCAGCCGACATGCCGGACTGCTCGATGCGTCGCTCCAGCTCATCCAGCTCACTGCCGCCGTCTTCCAGATCACCCATCTCTTTTTGGATGGCCTTCATTTGCTCGTTGAGGTAATACTCACGCTGGCTTTTCTCCATCTGCTGCTTGACGCGACCACGAATCCGCTTCTCGATGCGCAGCAGATCGATTTCGCCTTCAATCAGACCCATCACGTGTTCCAGCCGCTGGCGTACCGGCAACATTTCCAGTACGTGTTGTTTCTGCTCGAGCTTGAGCGACAAATGGGCCGCAATGGTGTCGGCCAGACGGCCCGGCTGTTCGATGCCGGACAAGGAAGTCAGCACTTCGGCCGGGACCTTCTTGTTCAGCTTGACGTATTGATCACACAGCGACAGCACCGAGCGCATCAGCACTTCCAGTTCGCGGTCGACTTCATCGGGATCACTGTCCAGCAAGGTATAACGGGCGCGCAGACAATCCTCCGCGGGCTCCATGGCCTCCAGGCGGGCACGGCGACTGCCCTCGACCAGCACCTTGACCGTACCGTCAGGCAGCTTGAGCAACTGCAGCACGCTCGCCAGCGTACCGAAGTCGTAGATGTCATCCCTGCCCGGGTCATCCACTTCGGCGCTGGTTTGCGCCACCAGCATGATCTGCTTGTCATCGGTCATGGCCGCTTCCAGGGCCTCGATGGATTTTTCGCGGCCGACGAACAGCGGGATCACCATGTGCGGATAAACCACCACATCACGCAATGGCAGCAGCGGTGCCATTCCGGCTTCAGGCGGGGTGTTTTTTGCGACAGGCTTCTCGGCCATGGAATCAGTCCTCTGACAGTATGGGGGACGTCCCGCAGCCCCTACCGGGCAGGCCCAGACGCCTTCTCATACATTCAATGTGGGGGTTGTCACAGCCGTTTTCAATGCTGCCCGGGAATTCATCACCGGCGTCCGGCCTGACGGCCAGACGCCGGCGAACGGCTCACTTGTCTGAAGCCGCGAGCTGGGAATCGCCGGAGTCGTAGATAATGTAGGGTTTGCCCTCGCCATTGATGGTAGCGTCATCGATCACCACCTTGCTGGCGTTCTCCAGCGACGGCAAATCATACATTGTGTCCAGCAAGGCGGTCTCGAGGATGGTGCGCAGTCCACGGGCGCCGGTCTTGCGTTCCATCGCCTTGCGTGCAGCAGCACGCAGTGCATCCTCGGTGAACTCCATCTCGCAGCCTTCCATCTCGAAAAGCTTCTGGTACTGCTTGGTTAGCGCATTTTTGGGCTCCTTGAGAATGCGCACCAGCGCCGCCTCGTCGAGCTCATCCAGCGTGGCCACCACGGGCAGGCGGCCGACGAATTCCGGGATCAAGCCGAACTTCATCAGATCCTCGGGCTCTACCGAGAACAGCACCTCGCCAATATTGCGCTCCTGCTCGCTGCCCCTGACTTCGGCGGCAAAACCAATGCCCCGCTCCTGACTGCGCTCGCCGATGATTTTCTCCAGGCCGGCAAAAGCCCCACCACAGACAAACAGAATGTTGCTGGTATCCACCTGCAGAAACTCCTGCTGGGGATGCTTGCGCCCCCCCTGGGGCGGCACCGAAGCCACGGTGCCTTCGATCAGCTTGAGCAGCGCCTGCTGCACGCCCTCGCCGGACACATCCCGGGTGATGGATGGATTGTCGGCCTTGCGCGAAATCTTGTCGATTTCGTCAATGTAGACGATGCCGGTCTGCGCCTTCTCAACATCATAGTCACATTTCTGCAGCAGCTTCTGGATGATGTTTTCCACATCCTCGCCCACGTAACCGGCTTCGGTCAGCGTGGTAGCGTCGGCAATGGTGAAGGGCACATCCAGAATCCGCGCCAGGGTCTCGGCCAGCAGCGTCTTGCCCGAACCGGTGGGACCAATCAGCAGGATATTGCTCTTGGACAGCTCCACCCCATCCTGGGCGCTGCGGGCATTAAGCCGCTTGTAGTGATTGTAGACGGCCACCGAGAGGATCTTCTTGGCGGCCTCCTGGCCGATCACATACTCGTCGAGAATGTCATTGATTTCACGCGGCGTGGGTAGCCGGGCGCGCTCGGTTTCGGCCTTTTCCTGCAACTCCTCGCGAATAATATCGTTACACAGGTCCACACACTCATCGCACACGAACACAGAGGGTCCGGCGATCAGCTTGCGTACCTCGTGCTGACTCTTGCCACAAAAGGAACAGTGAAGCAGCTTGCCGTTATCGCCGCCCTGGTCTCGCGTGTCATTGCTCATCTATATGCTCCGGCTTGCCCACGGGTACGTGCGGAGATTCTGTACCCACAGATATATCATGCACAAACGCCACCCCACAATGTCTGTGACAGACGTTCATCGGCTGCGTTCCACCGCCGGTGCAATCAGGCGTCGCCGCCTCCGGCAGCTGTGTGCCGATCCTTGAGCAAGCTGTCGATCAGTCCGTAGTCGCGGGCCTGGTCGGCGCTCATGAAGCGATCACGGTCGGTATCCTGCTCGATCACATTCATGGGCTGGCCGGTGTGGCGGGACAGAATACCGTTCAGCCGTTCACGTACCAGCAGGATTTCGCGGGCGTGAATATCGATATCGCTGGCCTGCCCCTGGAAGCCGCCCATGGGCTGATGAATCATCATACGCGAATGCGGCAGACTGAAACGTTTGCCCTTCTCACCCGCCGCCAGCAACACCGCCCCCATACTGGCCGCCTGACCCACACAGATGGTGCTTACATCGCATCGAATAAACTGCATGGTGTCATAGATAGCCAGGCCTGCAGTGACCGACCCGCCGGGGGAATTGATATAAAGATGGATATCCTTGTCGGGATTCTCCGACTCCAGGAACAACAACTGGGCCACAATCAGATTGGCCATATTGTCCTCAATGGGGCCGACTACAAATACCACCCGCTCCTTAAGCAAGCGCGAAAAAATATCATAGGCCCGCTCGCCACGCGCGGTCTGTTCCACCACCATGGGCACGAGATTCATGGCCTGTGCGGGCATGGTCTCGCCAGCGCCGTGATCCGAATTACTCATTTTGATCATCCTGTTGTCTGGCTGTTAATGCGGTTAATTCTTGCCTGCCTGGCCAGCCTCAACCCTGCTGCTGGCCGACCAGCTCCTCGAAATCCACCTTGCTGGGCTTGACCTTGACCTTGTCGAGCAGAAAGTCCACCACCTGCTCTTCCATGGCCATGGCCTCGATACTGCGCCTGGCATTGGCGTCCGACAAATAGGCCCGGGCCATCTCCTGGGGGTTTTCGGTGCCGGCCACCAGTTCACTGACCGTCTCCCTGACCCGCTGCTCTTCGAGTTTGAGATCCTGCTCGCGAATCACCGCGCCGACCAACAGACCCAGCGCCACCCGGCGACTGGCCTCTTCCTCGAACAGCTCGCGCGGCAGATCGGGCGCCTGCTCACTGCCCTGCTGCAAACCCATGCGTTGCAGCATATCCTGACGCAAACGGGCGATTTCGTCATCCACCAGCGCCGTGGGCACTTCCACCGGAGTGCTGGCGTAGAGCCCGTCCATCACGGATTTCTTGAGGCGCTGACGAACCGCCTGGCGGGCTTCGCGCTCCATGCTCTCGCGCAACTGCTCACGCAGCTTCGCCATGCCGCCTTCGCTGACACCCAGTTTGGCGGCGAACGCATCGTCAAGCTCGGGCAGTTCGGGCTCGGATACTGAATGCACATGGGCAGTAAACTCGGCCTTTTTCCCGGCCAGATGTTCAGCGTTGTAATCCTTGGGAAACTTGACCTTGAACTTGAGATCCTCCCCGGCACGGGCGCCTTTCAGGCCTTTCTCGAAGTCTTCCAGCATCTGGCCGGCGCCGAGCTCGATCTCGGCCTGCTCGGCCTTGCCGCCCTCAAAAGGCTCGCCACCAATACTGCCTTCGAAATCCACCACCAGCTTGTCGCTGTCGGTCGCCTTGCGCTCCACATCGCGCCATTCGGCATGCTGCTTGCGAATACGCTCAATCAGCTTGTCCATATCGGCGTCGGTGACCTCTACCTCGGGCCGGGTCACCTCGATTTTGGCCGGGTCGGCGAGTTTGATCTCGGGGAAAACCTCAATTATCGCGGTATAGCTGAAGGACTTGCCCGGTTCCAGCGTCTGCGGCTCGATACGTGGCTGACCGGCCGGATTAAGCTCCTCTTTCTGCAGCGCCTCGCCATAGGTGGACTGAATCAGATCCCCCAGTACTTCCTGGCGCACCTGGTCGCCGTACTGCTGGCGAATAATACGCATGGGCACCTTGCCGGGCCGGAACCCCTTGATTTTGGCAGTGCGCGAGAGCTGCGCAAGCTTGTTCTCGACGGCGCTTTCAACACGCTCAGCGGGCACTTCAACCTTAATGCGACGCTCCAGCGTACCGGTGGACTCTACGGAAACTTGCATGCACTGACCTCAAAAATGAACGGATTTGGCGGCCGCCCTGCTCGGGCCGAGCCGCATGACTGGTGCGAAAGGAGAGACTCGAACTCTCAAGGGGTTGCCCCCACCGGGACCTAAACCCGGCGCGTCTACCAATTCCGCCACTTTCGCGCGCCAGGGAAACGCTGATCAATTCGTCGCGCCTCAGCGGACCCTGTCACGCCCGGCTGCATGGCGCCGGACGCAGCAGCGCAGTATAACGGCTGCTCGGGGTGCGGCAAAATCCTTTGGCGGCAATGCGGCTCAACCGTCGATACGAATCTCGCCGGTCAGATGCAAGGTCTTGCCCGCCGGATCGGTCATCATATAGCCTGTGGGGCTGTCAGGATTATCGACACGGAACACTACCTTCGAAGGCAGCAGCACCGGCCGCCGGAAAGCCACATCCATAGTCACCGGCCCTTCGGACTGTGCCGGCGCAAGGGCTGCGGCACAGCGCGCGTAGCTCCACATGCCATGAACAATGGCGCGCGGGAAGCCGAACAGCTTTGCCAGCAGCGGATGCATATGAATGGGGTTGATATCGCCGGCCATCAGGCCATAGCGTCGCCCCAGCCCCGCATCAAGCGCCCATTCATCAAGCTGCCTGTAGTTTTCCGGATCCGGCAACGGACTGGAGGCGGATTTTTCACCATGACCGCCGCCGCGCACGAAATTGGTGCTCACCCCTCGCCACACCGTCTCGCCGGCCGCATCCTCGACCTGGGTATGCAGGTCAAATTCCAGGCCTTTGGCGACCTGGCGATGACCCTCGACAAAAACATTCAGGGTGAGCTCTTCATCATCAGCCAGCGGGCGTTGCTGCTCGATATGGTTGCGCAGATGCACGGCGCCCACCAGTTTCAGGGGAAAACGCGAATGCGTCATCACCGCCATGTGCAGCGGCGCCGACAGGGCGTGGGGATAGGTTAGCGGCAACACCCCTTCGCCACTGAATCCGCAGATCTCCCGATAGCGCCGCAGATGGGCGGCATCGGGCCGCACGCCGGGCAGTTGTGCGCGTATCAGCGGGATGCTTTGCCCTTCCCGCAGGCCGGACTTGCGGCCCACCGCGGCACGGGCAAAACCGCGCACCACCGATGGCATCTTGTCAAAGCGCAGCTCCGTGGAAGATTCACTCATAACCGATTCTCCGTCTCAGGCACCGATCAGGGACTGACCGCAGACACGCACCGTCTGGCCCGAAATACCACCGGCGGCCGGGGCACTGAAGAAGCAAATCAACTCCGCCACGTCACCAGGCTGCCCACCCTGCGACATGGAGTTCATGCGCCGCCCGCCCTCGCGCATCGCAAAGGGCATGGCCGCGGTCATGTCGGTTTCGATAAAGCCGGGCGCTACGGCATTGATAGTGACGCCGCGTTTGGCCAGTTCCGGCGCCCGGGCCTGCACATAGCCGATCAGGCCGGCCTTGCTGGCGCCGTAATTGGTCTGTCCCAGATTACCGGCGATGCCGCCGATGGAAGACAGGCAGATCACCCGGCCTCCCTCGTTGAGCACACCGGCCTTGTCCAGCTCGGCGTCAATGCGGGTAACAGCCTCGAAATTGATCCCGATCACCATGTCCCAGAACTGCCGCGACATGTTGGCCAGCTTCTTGTCGCGGGTGACCCCGGCATTGTGCACCACCACATCCACGCCACCACGCTTTTCCTTGAGGAAGGCGGCAATTTTTTGCGGTGCGTCATCGGCCGTGATATCCACCGGCAAGGCACTGCCGCCTACCTTGTCGGCGGTAGCCTTGAGCGCTTCTTCGGCAGCGGGGATATCCAGGCAAACCACATGTGCGCCCTCGGCGGCAAGACGTTCAGCGGTGGCCGCGCCAATACCGCGCGCAGCACCGGTCACCAGCGCCGTGCGGCCATCCAGCACCTTGCTCAGAGGGGCATTGCCGGGCTTGCCCGCGGCATTGTTGACACGCACCGGCTGACCATCCACATAAGCGGAATGCCCGGTCAGGAAAAATCGCAGCGGCCAGACCACATGACCCTCGGCGCCCTCGCCCACATACACCATGTTGGCGGTGCAGCCACGGCTGCCGATCTCCTTGCCCAGGGAACGGGTAAAGCCTTCCACTGCACGACGCGTGGCGGCCTGCACGGGATCACCGGCCTCTTCGGGGATAGCCGCCACCACCAGGAAGCGCGCGTTATTGTTCACCTTGCGCATCACCGGATTGAGACTTTCCCACAGCCCCGCCAGATCGGCCGGCACACGTGCGCCGGAGGCATCCACCACCGCCGCATCCAGCCGGCGTTCGCCGTCAAGCGATGCCAGCACTTCAGCGCCGGCCTGCTCCAGGGCCTCCTTTAGCACGGACATGACCGTGCCGTTGCCGGCATCGGACAACAACACCAGCTTGCCCTCCAGCGGGCGCTCGGCGTAGGGGCCGTCCGCACGCGCCAGCTCATCGGGGGTAGGCAGACCGATGGCACCGATGGCGCGACGGGCAACCGGATTGTTCGCCAGACGAATAAGATAGTCGCTCATGTTCCCTGCTCCTTAAGATCAGCTGTAATCAAGACCCGGCGCCGGACAGAGCAACCGGTGGTCAGACAAGACCTCTCAGCCCTGTTTGTTGTTCATCCGTTCATAGCGCTGCCCGTCATCGCTGAGCTGATACAGCGGGTCCGACACCACCTCAGGATCATAGGCTTCTTTCTTGAGCTTGGTCTTCTGGTATTTGAAGGTGGACGTGGTCTCCTGGACCGTGCGGGTCCGGATATACAGCGGGATCGCATAACCCGGCAGCTGCTGATTGAGATGCCGGGCGAGCCCGTCAGCATCAAACTCGGCCCCGTCAGCCAAAGTCACTGCGGCCATGCCGGCACGGCCATCGGCGTTGGGGATCTCAACCCCGTAAACCACGGATTCAATAATTCCTTCGAAGCCATTAATGGCCTGCTCCACCTCGGTAGTGGCGACATTCTCACCCTTCCAGCGGAAGGTATCCCCCAGGCGATCCACGAACTGGATATGCTTGAGCCCCATATCCCGCACCAGATCGCCGGTATTGAACCAGCAATCGCCTTTCTTGAAGGCGTCATGCAACAGTTTTTTCTCACTCGCTTCCTTGCTGGTGTAACCGTCAAATGGCGCAAATTTGGATATTTTGGACAGCAACAGCCCGGCTTCGCCGCGACCTACCTTGCGCAAACGACCATTGTCATCCCGAATCGGCTCTTCGGTTTCCGTATCATATTCAACAATGGCATAGGCATAGGGCGTAAAACCGCAGGATTGTTCCTGGTCATAGGTATTGGTAAACAGCAGATTGCATTCACTGGCGCCGTAGAATTCGTTGATATGCGGGATTTTGAAACGGCGACGGAATTCGGTCCACAGCTCCGGGCGCAGACCATTGCCAAGCACCACCCGCACCCGGTGCGTACTCTCTTTTTCGTTCTCCGGCTGATTCAGAAGATAACGGCACAACTCGCCAATATAGACAAAGCCGGTGGCGTTGAAGTGATGGATGTCATCCCAGAAACGCGAGGCGGAGAACTTGCGGGCAATCGCCAGCGTCGCGCCGGAACCCATACAGGCGCTCCAGGACAGGGTCAGGGCATTGTTGTGATACAGCGGCAACGAACAGTAAAAAACATCGTCTTCAGACATACGCAGTGAGGTCAGCCCCACGCCCGCCAGGGCCTTCAGCCAGCGCCCGTGCGACATGACGGCGGCCTTGGGCATGCCGGTGGTACCCGAGGTGAATACATAGAAAGCGCCGTCACTGGTAGTGAGCTCGTCGGTTTCGGGTGGCTCGGCATCACTGGCGCCGGCAAGCGCCTCTTCCAGATTGCGACAGCCTTCCACCGGCGTCTCGTTGTCGTAATCCGCCAGCCAGAAACGGCCCTCACCCAGGGTATCGGGCAACTGCTCACGCACCGAGTCCAATCCTTCGGCGCATTCGCTGCCGATCACCAGGGCCTTGGGGTTGGTGATCTTGAGGCTGTGGGCCAGCACATCACCGCGCTGGTTATGGTTGAGCATGATACCGACGGCACCGAGCTTGACCGCCCCGGCGGCAACCAGCAGCAAGTCCACCCGGTTTTCCATCATCAGCGCCACGCCATCACCGCGCCCGACGCCGTGATTCCGCAGCAGGGAGGCGACCTTGTTGGCACGCGCATTGAATTCGGCATAGGTATAGCTGCGGTGGGCGTCACGCATGGCCACGCGACCGGCGTGGCGCTCCGACTGTTTGCGCAGCATCCAACCAATGGACATACTGCGCCCGGGCTTGTTTTTGATCAGCAAACCCAGGCCACGAACCAGGGCGCGGGGATTACGTGAGGTCCGGCGCATGCCTCGCAACAACTCGCCCAGCGTAATTTCACGCTTGATTTCACTCATTTACTGTTCTCCAGAATTTTCAAAAGCGTATGCAAAACCGCCGGACCCGGAACAGCAGATTCACATGCTGCTCCGTGATCCGGCAGTTTATCCGGTCCGGGCCGGTCCTGCCCGGAAACTGCATCAGCCGCCGACTGCCGCCTGTTTGCTCTCTTTGGAGTTCAACACGGAGGCTGCCGGATTAACCAGATATTCCGGATCGAAGTCATCCGTCAGGATGCATTCATAACGCAGCGCATCATACTCGCGGATGCGGGCAATATCATCCTTGTTCACAACGCCCTGCTCGGCCGCTTGCTCAAGCTGCTCATCCAGATTTTCGCCGCTCACCTTACCCGAGGACACCGCCTTGAGGAAGGCATCATAACGCGGGCTGATGGTCTGCAGCAGCTCGAAGGCCTTCATCAACCGCCCGATGGGGGAATCATCGCTGCCGATATAGACCAGGCTATTGTCAATGCCATAACTCAGCACATCGTTATTGCGCATCATGCACTCGGACAGCTCGGCATTCATCACGTCAGTGGGCCGGCGCCAGGGCTGGCCAAAAGGCATCAGCAAGCGACGCAACAGACCACCGGCAAGCGGCCGCGGGAAGTTACGGAAGAACTCCGAGAGCGCTTCGCCGGCCAGCGCCAGCTGCTGATCCAGAGCCCATCGGGCATAAAGCGTGTGGTCTTTGGAATCGCGGCCGTGGGCCTCATGGAAGCGCAGAATGCTGGTCGCCAGATACATGTGAGAGAGCACATCACCCAGCCGCGCGGAAGTGGATTCCCGCAGCTTGAGCTCCCCGCCCAGTGAGCCCAGCGAAACATCGGCACACAGCGCCAGTGAGGCCGACAGGCGCTCGATCTGGCGATAATACGGCGCCATCGGGCCGGATACCGGCGCCTTCGCCGTTTTCGCACCGGTCCAGGACAACCCCACCGCGCGGATAGCGCGATTGAGGCTGTAACCGATATGCGACCACAGCAGGCTGTCGAATTCGGCCAGATCATCATTATGTACTGCCTGCATCTCGGCATAGAGGTAAGGATGACAGCGGATCGCGCCCTGGCCGAATATGATCAGGCTGCGGGTCATGATGTTGGCGCCTTCCACCGTGATCGCCACCGGCAACAGCTGCCACGGCACCGCCAGGTAGTTACGCGGCCCCATGATAATGCCGCGGCCACTGTGAATATCCATGGCATCCACCAGCACACCGCGCATCATCTCGGTGGAGTGGTATTTCATCATCGCCGTAACCACCGCCGGCGCACAGTGATCCACCGCGCTGGCAGTAAGCACGCGGCTGGCTTCCAGGGTGTAGGCATTGCCACCGATACGCGCCAGCGCTTCCTGCACGCCCTCGAAGCGGCCAATGGGCAGATTAAACTGGCGACGGATGGCGCAATAAGCCCCGGTCGCACCCATCATGCCACCGCCGCTGGCCGCCGCCAGCGCCGGCAGGGAAATACCGCGCCCGGCCGACAGACATTCCACCAGCATGCGCCAGCCCTTGCCTGCCATCTCCGGGCCACCGATGATGGCGTCCATCGGCACAAACACATCCTTGCCGCGAATCGGCCCATTCATAAAGGCGCCACCCGGGTAGTGCCGGCGGCCAATCTCGACACCGGGAGTATCGCTCTTGATCAGCGCGCAGGTGATGCCGTAATCAGTCTGGCCGCTGTCGCCCATCAAACCGTCGGGGTCCTGCAGGCGGAAAGCCAGACCAACCACCGTGGCCACCGGCGCCAGCGTGATATAACGCTTGTCGAAGGTCAGGCTGATGCCCAGCTGTTCCTTGCCATCCACCTTGCGCTTGCAAACCACGCCGGTATCGGGAATTGAGCCAGCATCGGAACCGGCCTCGGGCCCGGTCAGGCCGAAACAGGGGATTTCCTCACCACTGGCCAGCCGCGGCAGCCAGTAAGCCTTCTGATCATCCGTGCCATAGTGCTGCAACAGCTCACCCGGCCCCAGAGAGTTGGGCACCATCACGGTCACGGCGGCCGTAATGGAGCGGGTGGCGATCTTGGAAACAATGTAGGACTGGGCCACCGACGAAAATCCGAGCCCGCCGTTTTCGCGATCAATCAGCATGGCGCAGAAACCGCGCTTGCGGATGAAGTCCCAGACTTCGGGCGGCAAGTCCTTGCGTTCGAAGTGTACCTCCCACTCGTCAATCATGGCACACAGTTCCTCAGTGTCTTCCTCAAGGAACTTGCGCTCTGCGTCGGTCAGCTTTGTGTAGTCAAAATCAAGCAGTTTCTTCCAGTCGGGACGGCCGCCGAACAGATCGGCCTCCCACCAGGTCTGCCCTGCTTCCAGCGCTTCGCGCTCGGTATCGGACATTTTCGGCAGCACATGGCGCAGCACACCGAACAGCGGCCGGCTGAGCAGTGAGCGACGCAGCGGCACCACGTTGAAGACCAGCGCCAGCGGCACAAAGACCAGGGCAGCAATCGTGGTTCCCACCGGCCCCATCACGCCGGTAATAGAAAGCGCTCCCAGCAAAACTGCCGTGATAATAGTGAAGGCGCGAATACCGATCCCCCGGTACAACAGCACCAGGTAGGCGGCAATAACAGCAAGTGCAGCGACCAGTCCGAAGCTCATGTGGCATTCCCCCATTCAGGAAAGGTATCATTCCGGATTATCACCGGGCGCATCAAACCGCGTCAACCGGTAAGCAAGACTCACACTGGAAAGCGCTCATGAATGCACACGCAGACCCGACACAGACCAATGCGACACGCCGCTACCGAGGCCAGTCCATCAGCGAGTTGCGCAACGAACGCGGTCGGCGTCTGCAGGAAACAGCCATACGCCTGATCGGGCGTGAGGGCTACGCCAACGTCCCCATTGACCGGCTTTGCACCCAGGCCCATATTGCCACGCGGCACTTCTATGAGCATTTCTCCTCCCGTGAGCAGATGCTGACCGTGTTGTCCGACCGATTTTTCGAGCAGGCACTGACGCTGATCGGTGAGACCGTACGCAACAGCCCCCAGGACGACCCCGTCACCACCACCATCGACACCGCCCGCGCTTTCGCACGCCACTGCATGAGTCACCCCGACCACGCCCGGCTGGCCTTAATTGAGACCGTCGGTGTGAGCCGTGCCATGGAACAACACCGACGCCAGGTGATTCATCGTTTTGCCGATATGGTGGAACGCATCGCCCGCGGGCTGGTGGCCAGCAACATCCTGCGCGATGGCGACTACCGCATGACCGCCATTGCCCTGGTCGGGGGCACTAACGAACTGATGGTGGAATGGCTCAGCGGTACGACAGAACAAAGCGCCGAACAAATGGAACGCCATGTGGCCAGCTTCTTTCGTGCCCTGTTGACCGGCGGGCGCATGCTCGAAAATCGCGACTGAACCCCGGCGCCGCAAAACTGCTCAACCCGACCGGCGGTCGCTAAAGATTTCGCCCCGCCTCAAGCTGTCACGCTGTTGTTTTATGCAAACGTTGATTAATTCGTCACCCTGTCAGCACGGCGGCGCATTTCACCCGGCAGCCTCTTCGCGCCGCCGGGAAAAAGCCCGGGTAAACGCTGCCATGCGTGCTTCGTCATAGGGCTGAAGACCAGACAGCACCAGCTTTTTGCTACCCTCGCCTGCCAACTGCTGCGCATCACTGATGTGAAATTCCAGCAGCGCCTCGGCGCGTTTGCCAGTTAGCTGCATGCGGGAATCAGCCAACGTCAGCTCTGCCCGGTCCACGGCCTGCGGCACATGCAATTCAAAAGCCATGCTGTCATAGATCACCAGCGGGCGCTCCGGGTTGAACATCACGCCCTCGCGGGCCATCAGCGGTGTCAGCACATCGGGGAAATTCTTGCCGGAGAAACCCACATAACGACGGGTGAAACGCTCGATCGTCCCGGGATCCTCAATCACCGTTCCCGCCCGCGACACTTCCAGATAAACGCGACCTTCATCGTCCTTGATTTGAAAGCATTCACCCGGGGATGCCGGAAATTGCAGCGGCACATCGGCCCCCAGCATGGCTGAGAAACGAAAATGCATACGCTGAGACAAGCCGTAGTGCTTGAGCACCAGTGCAAACAGCAAGTCACCCGGCACACAAAAACGCCGCGCGTCAGGGTCATGAATGGGGTTGTAATCGCCAGCCACTTCGCGTGCAAAGCGGCTGGCCCGGGCGGCCGAGATTATCACCCGGCCATCAATCAGCTCATGATAGGATTCGAGCAGCATCGGCGATCCCTGTCAGATGTATTGCGGGGTGCTATTGTAGCGCCGCAACCACGGCAAACCACCACCCTGCCCTCAACGTGGATACTGCAGCAGGGCACACAGACCAGGAAAACCCATGAACAGACTGCTCGCCGCCCTGCTTGCAGGGGTGTTTCTAGCCGGCTGCATCAGCCCGCGTGCAACCAACCCCATGGACAGCTTCGCAGCCCAGCCGGAGCGCCAGTCCGATACCCTGATCATCATGCTCCCCGGCCGGGGCGACCGGGGCAGTGACTTCGAACGCCGTGGTTTCTTTGAGATTGCCGCCGGCCAGGACTTTGACATGATCGCCGCCGACGCCCATTTCGGTTATTACCGCGCGCGGTCACTTGATCAACGTCTGCGCGAGGATATTGTGCAGCCGGCACGGGCACGGGGTTATCAGCAAATCTGGCTGCTGGGCATTTCCGCCGGGGGCTTCGGCGCCATGCGCTACAGCAGCCAGCACCCTGAAGATATTGACGGGCTGATCCTGCTCGCGCCCTGGCCGGGTGACCGCGAACTGGTGGCAGAAATCAGCGACCATGGCGGCCTGGCCGCCTGGGCATCTGCCCCGGGCAGCGCCGGCGAGGATTTCCAGCGCGAGACCTGGTTGTGGCTGGCCGAGGTCACGCAACAACCGGGGAATCCGACGATCATCCTGGGCTACGGGGATCAGGATCGCTTTGCCCGCGCCGGCGGACTAATGGGTGACCGCCTGGCGGCCGAACACCATCTGATCCACGAGGGCGGCCACGACTGGCCCACCTGGCGAAGTCTTTGGCGCGAGGTGATTGAAGCAGGCCTCATCCACCAGTAATCCACAAAATGAAGTTGCACGAACCGACCACCCATGCGCACAATCACTGGCGAACAGGGCTGTCTGAATGACGCCTGTCCGCGAGATTGTATAATTCCTGCAAGGAGTGATGATGAAAAAACTGACCCTGACCCTGACACTGACCCTGGTCGCCCTGATGCTTGCGGCCTGCGCCCAGGATGACGGCGCCTCCGCTGTCGCCGCGCTGGAAGATGACGATCAGCGTGCCTCCTATGCCATTGGCTATCGCAGCGGCGAACAGCTGGGTGCCCAGGCCAGCGATCTGGATACTGAAGCCCTGATCGCCGGCCTGCGCCATGGCATGAACGGCGAAGAAAAACTGCTGATGGATGAAGACGCCATGGATGAAGCCATCATGGCCTACCAGCAGCGCCAGATTGAGCGTCATGAGCAGGAAGATGCCGCTGCCGGCGAGTCCAATCGCGAGGCCGGGCAGCGTTATCGCGAGGAAAACGCCGAACGCGACGAAGTCACAGTGCTCGACAGTGGCGTACAGTACGAGATCCTTGAATCCGGCGAAGCAGACGCCCCCAGCCCGGGCCCCAACGATGTGGTAGTGGCCCATTACCACGGCACCCTGGTTGACGGCACGGTCTTTGACAGCTCAGTGGAACGCGGCGAACCGGCCAGCTTCCCGCTGAATCAGGTCATCGAAGGCTGGCAGCTGGCCCTGACGGAAATGCGCGTGGGTGACAAGTGGCGCATCGTGCTTCCGCCTGAACTCGCCTATGGCGA
>SLRW01000095.1 GCA_007130745.1 Gammaproteobacteria bacterium | reverse complement strand
CGGTGACCAACAACCACCAGCAGGCCGACACCGGCACCAAGATGATCCACATGGGCAAGAACACGCGCAGCACCATCGTCTCCAAGGGCATTGCCGCGCGCCAGGGCAACCAGTCCTATCGTGGCCTGGTCAAGGTGCTGCCCACGGCCTCCGGCGCGCGCAACTATACCCAGTGCGACTCGCTGCTGATCGGCGACCGTTGCGGTGCGCACACCTTCCCCTATATGGAAATTCGCCATCCGGGGGCGCAGGTGGAGCACGAGGCGACCACCTCCAAGATCAGCGAGGACCAGCTGTTTTATTGCCGCCAGCGCGGCATCTCCGAGGAAGACGCGGTGAACATGATCGTCAACGGCTTCTGCAAGGACGTGTTCCGCGAGCTGCCGATGGAGTTTGCAGTGGAAGCGCAGGCGCTGCTCGGAATCACACTGGAAGGCGCGGTGGGCTGAATACACTATCGCCACGCGACAGAACACATTTGCAGGAAGGTTGTTGAAAATGCTGAAGATCAAGGGTTTGAAAGCTAAAGTCGAGAACACCCCCATTCTCAAGGGGCTCGATCTGGAAATCGGCACCGGCGAGGTGCACGCGATCATGGGGCCCAACGGCTCCGGCAAGAGCACGCTGGGCCATGTGCTGGCCGGCCGGGATGGTTACGAGGTCACCGGCGGCTCGGTCGAGTACCGTGGCCAGGACCTGCTGGAAATGGAGCCCGAGGTGCGCGCACGCGAGGGACTGTTTCTGGCCTTTCAGTATCCGGTAGAAATCCCGGGCGTGAACAACACCTATCTGCTCAAGGCGGCCGTGAATGCGATTCGCAAGCATCGCGGCGAGGCGGAGCTGGACGCGGTCGATTTTCTGCAGCTGATCAAGCAGAAAATGAAGATCATGGATATGGACGAGAGCTTCCTCAGCCGGGGTGTGAATGAGGGCTTTTCCGGCGGCGAGAAAAAGCGCAACGAGATTCTGCAGATGCTGCTGATGGAGCCAAAGCTGGCGGTGCTTGACGAGACCGACTCGGGGCTGGATATCGACGCGCTCAAGGTAGTCGCCGAGGGCGTCAATGCGCTGCGTGGTGGGGATCGGTCCATCATTCTGGTCACTCACTATCAGCGGCTGCTGAACTACATCAAGCCTGATTATGTACATGTGCTGTCGGGCGGAAAGATCGTCAAGTCCGGCGACCATACGCTGGCGCTGGAGCTTGAAGAACACGGCTATGACTGGCTCAAGCAGGAGGCGGCATCGGCATGAGTGAGCATAAGCCCACCAGCAGTGCGCGCAGCTACGAGCTGGCCCACGCCGAGGTGGCGCATCAGTTGCCGGCCGGTGGCTGGCTGGATGCGCTGCGGCGTGAGGCCTTGTCGCGCTTTACCCGTCAGGGCTTCCCCACCCGCCGGGATGAGGACTGGAAATACACCAGTTTGCGCCCGCTGGAGCAGCAGCGTTTTGTGCCCTCCACCGGCGCGGCCGGCGAGCCCGATGCTCAGTGGCTGGAAGGCCTGAAGATTGAGAATCTTGATGCCATCCGGCTGGTTTTCGTGGACGGTTTTTATGTGGCCGGCCTGTCGACCGCAGACGAGTTGCCGGAAGGCGTCACGGTGCAGAGCCTTGCCGCTGTGCTGGCCGATGAGCCTGAGCGACTGAAAGGTCAGCTGGGTGCTGTGGCCGATCAGGATATGCACCGCTTTGCGGCGCTCAATACCGCCTTTGTCGCCGACGGCGCATGGCTGCATGTGCCGGCGGATGTGGAAGTGCAAAAGCCGGTGCATCTGCTGTTTGTAACTACCGCCGATGATACGCCGCGGCTGGTGCAGCCGCGGGTGCTGGTGAGCGCGGAGCGTCACAGCCGGGTGACCCTGATTGAGCATTATGCCGATCCCGAGGCCAGCACGGCCTTTAGCAATTCGGTGACCGAAATCAGCACCGGCGAGGGTGCCCGGGTCGAGCATTATCTGCTACAGGAACACGGCAGCGCCCGCTACCACGTCGGCAGCGTGCACGTGGCCCAACAGGCCGACAGTGAATATGTCTCGCATAACATCAATTTGGGCGGAGCGCTGGTGCGCCAGGACATTCACCCGCGCATGCTGGGCGAAGGCGCCAACGTGGTGTTGAACGGACTGTTTCTGGTCGGCGACGGCCAGCATGTGGACAACCACACGCGGGTGGATCATGCCGTGCCGCACACCGGCAGCGACGAGTATTACAAGGGCGTGCTGTGGGGCAAGGGCCGGGCCGTGTTTAACGGCAAGGTGATTATCCACCGCGACGCCCAGAAAACCGACGCCAGTCAGTACAACGGCAACCTGCTGCTCTCGCCCATGGCCGAGATCGACACCAAGCCGGAGCTGGAAATCTACGCCGATGATGTGAAGGCGGCGCATGGCGCCACCGTGGGCCAGCTTGATGAGGATGCCATGTTTTACCTGCGCAGCCGGGGGCTGGATGCCCGCACCGCACGGGAGGTGTTGACCTTCGCCTTCGCCGGTGACGTGGTTTCGCGCATGGGCCTGGCGCCGCTGCGAGAGCGGCTTGAGGCGGCGATTGCCCGGCGGCTGCCGGGGGGCGGGCTGGCATGAGTGCACCGCACTCTGCAACGTCGGCCAATGGTGTGCCGACCCTGGATGTGGCCCGGCTGCGCGAGGACTTCCCCATTCTGGGCCAGCAGATTAACGGTCGACCGCTGGTGTATCTGGACAATGCCGCCACCTCGCAGAAGCCTGTGGCGGTTATTGATGCAATCGCGCGTTATTACCGTGAAGACAACAGCAATGTTCACCGTGGTGTGCATGCCCTGAGCGAGCGCGCTACCGCCGCCTATGAAGCCGCGCGCGAGACCGTGCGCGGCTTTCTCAATGCCGCTTCCAGCAAGGAAATCATCTTTACCCGTGGTACCACCGAGGCCATCAACCTGGTGGCCCAGGCCTGGGGTCGTTCGACCCTGCAGCCGGGTGACGAGGTGCTTATCACCCACATGGAACACCACAGCAATATCGTGCCGTGGCAGATGGTCTGCGAGCAGACCGGCGCCACTCTGCGGGTTGCGCCCATCAATGAACGCGGCGAAGTCATCATGGATGAATTCGAGCGCCTGCTGGGCGAGCGCACGAAGCTGGTCGCCGTGGGCCATGTTTCCAATGCCCTGGGCACTATTAATCCGGTGGCGCGCATGATTGAGCTGGCGCATGCCCATGAAGCGCTGGCGCTGGTGGACGGCGCCCAGGCCACGCCGCACATGGTGGTGGATGTGCAGGCGCTGGGGGCGGATTTCTATGCCCTGTCAGGGCACAAGATGTTCGGCCCCACCGGCATCGGCGTGCTCTATGGGCGCGAGGCTTTGCTGGATGCCATGCCGCCCTGGCAGGGCGGAGGCGACATGATCAAGGCCGTCAGCTTCGAGGGCACCCTTTACAGCGATCTGCCATACAAGTTTGAGGCCGGTACGCCGCATATCGCCGGCGGTGTCGGCCTGGGCGCGGCGGTGGATTATCTGGCCGGTGTGGGCCGTGAGGCCATCGCGGCTTACGAGGCGGAGTTACTGGCCTATACCGAGGCCCGCCTGCAAGAGGTGGACGGCCTGCGCCTGATCGGCACGGCTGAAAACAAGGCGGCTGTGGCCTCTTTTGTGCTGGAAGGCGTGCATGCGCATGACCTGGGCACCATCGTGGATCACCACGGCGTGGCCATTCGTGCCGGACACCACTGCGCCATGCCGGTGATGGAATTCTTTGGCGTGGCCGCCACCTCACGTGCCTCGCTGGCCTTTTACAATACGCGCGAGGAAATTGACGCGCTGGTGACTGCGCTGCAGGATGCGCAGCGTATTTTCGGTTGACTACGGAGCAAGCGAGTGGATCTCAGGGATCTCTATCAGGATATTATCGTTGATCACAACCGCAGCCCGCGCAATTTCCGGCGTATAGACAACGCCACGCGTATGGCGCAGGGCTACAACCCGTTGTGTGGCGACAAGCTGGTGATCTATATCACGCTCAAGGACGGCGCGATTAGTGACGTGAGTTTCCAGGGCGAGGGTTGTGCCATTTCCACCGCCTCGGCCTCGCTGATGACCGAGGTACTCAAGGGCAAGACCGAGGCCGAAGCCGAGGCGCTGTTCGATAACATGCATCGGCTTCTGACCGAGGATGCACACGGCGTGGATGTGGACGAACTGGGCAAGCTGGCGGCACTGGAGGGGGTGCGCGCTTACCCCACGCGGGTCAAATGCGCCACGCTGTGCTGGCATACCCTGCAGGCGGCACTGGAAGAGGTCGACGAACCGGTGACCACGGAATAACCGGGGGAGGATGCAGTCATGATGCAACAGGGTGAACCGGTATTACTGCAGCGCGATGTGATGGCCATCACCATCCCCATGGGCGATCAGGTCGTCCTGCCCGAAGGCGGCGAGGTGATGATTACCCAGTCGCTGGGCGGCAGCTTCACGGTATATTACGCCGGCAACCTGCTGCGTATTGCCGGCGACGATGCCGAGGCGCTGGGCATGGAACAGGTCAAGCTGCCGGAGATCGGCGAGGATGCCGATGACAGTGAAATAGAAGATATTGTCTGGGAGCAGATGAAAACCTGCTATGACCCGGAGATTCCGATCAATATCGTCGATCTGGGGCTGGTCTATCATTGCGAACTGCGTGATGTGGGCGAAGGTGAGAAGGATGTCTATATTGACATGACCCTGACCGCGCCGGGTTGTGGCATGGGCGATATCATTGCCGACGATGTGCGCTTCAAGGTGGAGCAGGTCTCTCGCATCCGCAAGGCCCATGTGGAGCTGGTTTTCGAGCCGCCCTGGGATCAGAGTATGATGTCGGAGGCGGCGCGGTTGCAGACGGGGATGATGTAGCCCCGGCGCGTTCCGCGCCGGGCGTTTTAGGTTTTACGTTTTAGGTTTTAAGTGAAAACCTTCTTGTTTCTTGCGCCCG
>SLRW01000145.1 GCA_007130745.1 Gammaproteobacteria bacterium | reverse complement strand
TCCGGACTCAGATAGGGAGCCTCAAGGCACAGCGCCTGGTAGATACCCTGCCCCACCATCTGCCGGGTCAGGCTTGCCTCGCTGCCCGCGGACGCCGCCGTGGTCTGGAGGAAACCGACCCAGGCGGTGAGAATAATCCACATATTGGTAACCAGGGCCTCGCATTCCTCATCACTGGCCAGCAACAGCCCCGAAGCCCGGGCACTGTCAAACAGAGCCCGTACCTGACTCATGGCCTTGCCGGCAAAATCCCGGTAACGCACTTGCAGTTGCTCATCCTGTTCCAGCAAATGGGGCATATCCCGATACAGAAAACGATATTCCCAGATCACCTCCAGGGTATCGCCGTAATAGCGGGCCTTGTCCTCGATGCCAAGTCGTCCGCCGGCCGGCACCTGTAGATAGCCGATGACCCGTTGTTCGAAATACAGGAACAGCGCGTGGATGATCTCCGCCTTGTTGGCGAAATGATAATAGAGATTGCCGGGGCTGATCCCCAGTTCGGCGGCAATATGATTGGTGCTTACACTGCGCTCTCCCTGCTCATTGAACAGGCGCAGGCTGGCTACAAGGATGCGATCGCGGGTTTTCATGAGGCTCCCAGGCCATCGGTGCAGTTGACAGTCTAGAGTGAATGCTCTACTACTGGCTACACTAACGAATCGGCACGCTCACAGCAATCGAGCTGATCAAAAAAAACCGAAGACTCACGGAGTATGACAATGGTTGCCAAGGTATCGCATCTCGAAAACGACAGCGCCCGTATAGAGGCAATGCAACGTATACACATTGCCCAGCAGCGCGCCCATCGGCATGACCCCATGCCTACAGCGGCCAGTCGCATTGAAAACTTGCGCAAGCTGAGAAAGGCGGTGCTCGAATACCGTGATGAACTGGTTGAGGCCATCAACCAGGATTTCGGCAATCGCTCCCGGGATGAATCCCTGCTCGCCGAGATCATGCCCTCCGTGGGAGGTATCGACCACAACATCAAGCATGTGCGGCAATGGATGAAGCCCTCCCGGCGCAAGGTGGGCATGCAGTTTGCGCCGGCAAAAGCCCGGGTGGAATACCAGCCGGTGGGTGTGGTTGGCGTTATCGTGCCCTGGAACTATCCGGTGTACCTGGCGATTGGCCCATTGACCGCGGCCCTGGCCGCCGGCAACCGGGTGATGATCAAGATGTCTGAATTCACCCCGAATACGGCCGAAGTGGTGGAAAAGCTCATCAGCGCCACCTTCGATGAAGATCATGTGGCAGTGATTACGGGCGAGGTCGAGGTCGCGGCAGCTTTTTCTTCGCTTGCCTTTGATCACCTGCTATTTACCGGCTCCACCTCGGTCGGCCGCCATGTCATGCGTGCCGCTGCCGATAACCTCACCCCGGTCACCCTGGAGCTGGGTGGCAAATCACCCGCGATTATCAGCGACAGCGTGCCCATGCGAGATGCTGTGGAGCGCATGAGCTTCGGCAAGATGGTCAATGCCGGCCAGACCTGTGTGGCGCCTGACTATGTACTCTGCCCGCGCCAGCGCGTGGATGAATTTATCGATACCCTGCGCGCGACACTGGCACGCATGTACCCCACACTGGCCGACAACTCTGACTACACCAGCATCATCAACCCGCGGCAGTTCGAGCGCCTGCTAGCGGTGATGCAAGACGCCCGCGACAAAGGCGCCGAACTGGTCGAACTCAACCCCGCTGCCGAGGACCTGGCAGCGGCGGGCAAGATCGCCCCGCATGTGGTGCTTAACGCCGGCGATGACATGCAAGTCATGCAGGACGAAATTTTCGGTCCGCTGTTGCCGGTGATCCCCTATGACACGCTTGATGAGGCTATCGCCTTTATCAACGACCGGCCGCGGCCGCTGGCGCTGTACTATTTTGATTATGACCGCCGGCGAATTCGCCATGTCCTGGATCGCACCCACTCGGGCGGCGTGTGCATCAATGACACCCTGTCCCACGTGGCGCAGGACGACCTGCCCTTCGGCGGCACCGGCCCCTCCGGAATGGGCCATTACCACGCCCGGGAAGGCTTCCTGACCTTCAGTCATGCCCGGGGTATTTTCGAGCGCCCGCGCTTCAACAGCATGCGCATGGCCTACCCCCCGTACGGGCGCTTTATTCATCGCATGATCTACAAGCTGTTCCTGCGCTGAAAACCCGAAAGGTGACATAAAAAACCCGCGCCGACCGGCGCGGGTTTTTTCGTAGATAAACAGGCGATTTATTTGTTGTCGTCCCCGGTGAGTCCCTGCTCGAACCGGTTGATGGTCTCCTTGAGACGCAGCCGCTGCTTTTTTAGATTGACCAGATCGAGCCCCTCGACGGCGTGACTGCGAGAGAGTCGGTCAATATCATCATCCAGGGATTGATGGCGGGAACGCAGGCGATCCAGATGAGCGGCGGCGGCCTGGGTATAGGACATGGGTCAGTGCTCCCTTGTTGAAGCACCACACGAGCCGCCGGGGCGCCGCCCCGACCGCTGTCGTGGCACTGGCATTGTGAGGAATCTCCTCGTCATCGCAAATACGCATTTCGCGACGACAATGTCAGTTTTAACACAGCAAAACGGTCCTGCATACAGGTAAATTCATACAGCTGAAAGGCCAGCCGGCGCAACCCGCATAATTTACACAACCATATGTTTATACAGCTATTTCTGTGTTATACCCGTCAAGGTACACCGCTTCCGGAACCTGTAACATGGCCTGCTCAATTACCTCTGTCCCCGCCCCGGGACGCGGTGCTTTTTCACTCAGCCAGCGGCGGTAGCGGCGAGCGCCGGGTACACCCTGAAACAGCCCCGCCAGATGTCGGCTCATGTGAATCAGACGCGTGCCCCTGTCCAGCTCACGCTGGATGTAGGGCAGGTAATCCCGCAATACTGCATGCGGGCTGACCGGCGCCCGATCCAGGGCGCCGAAATGACGGTCCACCCCGGCCAGAATCCACGGATTATAGTATGCGGCTCGACCGATCATTACCCCGTCAAAGTCGCGCAAGTGCACGGCAGCTGCGTGCAGGTCCTGCACCCCACCATTGAGCACAATATGCAATGCTGGAAAAGCCGCCTTGAGCCGGGTCACCACGGCATAATCCAGCGGCGGCACTTCGCGGTTTTCACGCGGGCTCAGACCCTGCAGCCAGGCATATCGTGCATGCACGATGAAATCCCGGCATCCCCCTCGCTCGGCCACGGTGCTGATGAAATGGCGCAAACCTTCCCAATGCGGCATATCATCCACGCCAATACGCGTCTTCACCGTCACCGGAATTGTCACCACCTCGCGCATGGCTGCCACACACTCAGCCACCCGCTCGGGTTCCAGCATCAGACAGGCGCCAAAACGGCCATCCCGAACCCGGTCGCTGGGGCAACCTACATTAAGATTGATTTCTGCATAACCCTGCAGTTCAGCAATGCGGGCACACTCGGCCAGGGCCACAGGATCACTGCCGCCCAGCTGGATAGCCAGTGGCTGCTCGGATGCATCAAAGCCCAGCAAATAATCACGGTCGCCGTGGATGACTGCGCCGGTGGTCACCATTTCGGTGTAAAGGCCGACCGTGCGCGAAATCAGACGCAAAAAATACCTGGCGTGGCGGTCCGTACACGCCATCATCGGCGCCACACTGATCGGCGCCCGGGCCGGGTAGGCAGGGATTCGTGTCATCATGGCCGCACAGTCTATCCTTTCATGTCATGCCCTGCCATTGAATCAGACCGCTGGTGGCCACATTGTTTACGCATCGGACTGGACCTGACAAACACCGGAAACGCCAATGGAATTCAAGGATTACTACAAGCTGCTAGGAGTTGAGCGCGACGCCTCGCAGGACGAGATCAAAAAAGCATATCGCCGCCTTGCGCGAAAGTATCACCCCGACGTGAGCAAGGAGAGCGATGCGGAGGATCGCTTCAAGGAAGTCAACGAAGCCTATGAAGTGCTCGGTGATGCCGAAAAACGCGCCACCTACGACCAGTACGGCCAGGGCTACCGGGCCGGCGACGACTTCCGTCCCCCGCCCGGCTGGGAAGGCGCCAATGTCCATTTCGGTGACGGTTTTGGTGACAACGAAGCCTTCAGCGATTTTTTCTCCAGCCTGTTTGGCGGCATGGGTGGCCGTGGTGGCCCCGGTTTCGGGGGCCGGCGCCAGCCTCCCCGCGGCGCCGACCAGCGCTCCCGCATTCGGGTGCCCCTGGAAACCGCCCTGCACGGCGGCACCCACCAGATCCGTCTGCAGGATCCCCACGCATCCGGTGGACAGCGTTCACTGCGGGTGCGCATTCCTGCCGGTACTCGCCCGGGCCAGGAGATTCGCCTTGGCGGCCAGGGCGCGGAAGGGCCCGCTGGCAAGGGGGACCTGTATCTGGAGGTCGAATACGAAAAACACCCCCTGTATGAGGTCGAGGGCAAAAACCTCTTGATGGACCTGCCCGTCGCGCCCTGGGAAGCGGCGCTTGGCGCACAGGTCCGGGTGCAAACCCCCGGCGGCAAGGTGAATCTGAAAATCCCGGCGGGCAGTCAGAGTGGCCGGCGACTGCGCCTCAAGGGACGCGGCCTGCCGGGCAAAGTTGCAGGCGACCTGATCGTACAGGTGCAGATACATGCGCCCAAACCACAAAACGATGAAGACAAGGCGCTCTACCAACAGATGGCTGAACAATTCAGCTTCAGCGCCCCCGGTCGGGAATGAAGCGACCCGCTTTTAGCGGGTCGCAGTTTTAGGTTTTAAGACGTCCTAAAACCATAAGCTTAAGGAAACGCTGATTAATTCGTCACGCCTCAGGCTTTACCAGTTAGCCAGGATCAAGGCGTGACTTTGAAAACGTATCGTGAATACGTTGAAAAGTCGCAACGCAGAGGCTGGCTAACTGGTAAAGCCCCGAAGGGCGGGCCCTGCGGCGCCCATCTGCGGCGTTGCCGTGCTTGCAAAGGC
>SLRW01000121.1 GCA_007130745.1 Gammaproteobacteria bacterium | reverse complement strand
GTAGTGAATATGCGCCACACACATCCCGCCAGGCCCCCAACCCCAGCAGGTGCCCGCGTCTTAAGACTTTAGACCTTGGGCTTTAGACGCCCCGCGAAGCGGGGTCATTCATTTTCCCCCAACCACTGCACCTGGTAGAGATCACGGCGGCGGTCCTGGTAGTTACGCACCGAGCCTTCCTTACGTAACCCGACAAGCTTTTCCATGTCCAGATCGACGATCAGCGTCATCTCGGTGTTTGGCGTGCTCTCGGCGGCGATACCGTCGCGGTCGAAGGCGAAGTCCGAGGGGCAGAACACCGCCGATTGTGAGTACTGGATATCGATATTCTCGATGTTGGGCAGATTGCCCACGCTGCCGGTGATGGCCACGTAGCATTCGTTCTCGATGGCGCGGGCCTGGGCACAGTGGCGCACCCGCAGATAGCCGTTCTTGGTGTCGGTCCAGTAGGGCACAAAAAGCAGGCGCATGCCGCGCTCGGAGAGCAACCGCGAGAGTTCGGGGAATTCCACGTCATAGCATATAAGTATGCCGATCTTGCCGACATCGGTATCGAACACCCGCAAGCTGTCACCGCCACGCATGCCCCAGTGAGCGCGCTCGTCGGGGGTGATATGCAGCTTGTACTGTTCCTCAATGGTGCCATCGCGCCGGCACAGGAAGCTGACGTTATACAGGCTCTGGTCGCGGTAGACAGGCATGCTGCCGGCGATAATATTGATGTTGTAACTCACCGCCAGATCCAGCATGGCCTCCGCGATCTGGTCGGTATAACCGGCCAGACCGCGCACGGCTTCAGCCGGATTGCCCTGGTCGAATTGCGCCATCAGCGGGGCGTTGAACATCTCCGGGAACAGGGCGAAATCGGCCTTGTAGCCGGCCAGGGCATCGACGAAAAACTCCGCCTGCTGCATCAGCTCTTCGACTGATGCCGCCCGACGCATTTGCCACTGCACCGTGCCCACCCGCACCACGGCTTTTTCCGCACCGATCAGCGGCTGCTCGCGCTGCTGGTAGAAGATGTTATTCCACTCCACCAGCGTGGCGTAAGCATGCGAGGACTTGTCCTCCGGCAGATAGCCGGTAATTACCCGCCGCACATGGAAATCATTGGCGAGCTGGAAACTCAGGATGGGATCACGAATTTCCTTGCGCTTGACCAGCTCGATGTATTGCTCCGGCGGCATCTCTCTGGCGTACTTTTTGTACCCGGGGATGCGGCCACCGGCGATGATGCCGCGCAGGTTAAGGTTCTGGCACAGCTCCTTGCGTGCATCGTAAAGCCGACGCCCCAGGCGCATGTCACGAAACTCGGGATGCACAAATACATCCACGCCATAGAGCACGTCGCCGTCGGGATCGTGGGTGGTGAACTCGCCGAAGCCGGTGATCTCGTCGTAGGTGTGCTGGTCACCGTAGCGGTCATAGTTGACCACCAGGGTAAGCGCGCCGGCAATTACCTTGCCGTTATCCTCGACACAGATCTGGCCTTCGGGGAACAGGGTGATGATGGCCTCGAATTCGCGCCGGCTCCAGGCGCCGTCAAGCTCACCATAGACGGCGTCCATGATTTCCTTGACGCCTTCATAGTCCTCGTGGCGCAAGTTGCGCAGCCGCAGGTGGTATTCCTCGCGGTCGTCACGCTCTTCCTCGCCTTCGGGACGCCCGGGTACGGTCAGATCTGCCATTATATGGAGCTTCCTTAAACAGCCTTGCAGACCGGAACACCCGGTCCGCAGGGCTGACTCTGACGCATCCTCGCAGCCCGATCAATGCCCGCCGCGATCGCTTCAGAAGGCGTCGGGATCCAGCCCCATCACTGGACCAGCGCCGGCACGGATGCGTCGCATCAACCCGGCAGTATCGGGCAGCATACGGGTCATGAAAAAACGCGCTGTGGCCAGCTTGCTCTGGTAAAAAGCCTGTTCGCCGCCGTCCTCGCGCAACCGGGCATGGGCAATCGACGCCTGGCGGGCCCACACATAGCCCATGGCTACCAGCGCAAACAGCCGCAGGAAATCGCTTGAGGCCGCCCCGGCTTCCTCGGGGTCTTCCATCATCTTGCCGAAGGCCCAGTTGATAGTTTCCTGCAGGCCCTCAAAGGCCTCGGACAGCGGCTCGATGAACTCGGCCATCTCCTGGTCCTCACGCTGCTCGCTGATGAAGGCCTTGACCGGCTCGATAAAGGCGTTGAGGGTCTCGCCACCCTTGGACGGCAGCTTGCGGCCGATGAGATCCAGCGCCTGCACGCCGTTGGTGCCCTCATAAATCTGCGTAATGCGCACATCACGCACGAACTGCTCGACACCGGTTTCGCGGATGTAACCTGAACCACCGAAGACCTGCATCGCCAGATTGGCGGTTTCCGAGCCCATGTCGGTGAAGTAGGCCTTGATGATGGGCGTCATCAGCGCCACCCAGTTGCCGGCTTTTTCGCGCACTTTTTCATCCGGGTGCATGTGCTCCAGATCCAGCTGCAGGCCGGTGTACAACGCCAGCGCGCGGGCGCCCTCGACGAAGGCGCGGCAGGTCATGAGCATGCGTCGCACATCCGGATGCACCATGATCGGGTCGGCCGGCTTGTCGGGATACTTCGGCCCGTTGAGCGCCCGCATCTGCAGTCGTTCGTGAGCAAAGCCGACGGCGTTCTGGTAGGCCACGCTGCCCACCCCAAGCGCCTGGATGCCGGTGCCGAGGCGCGCCGCGTTCATCATGGTGAACATGCAGCGCAGGCCCTTGTTCTCTTCACCAATGAGATAACCCGTGGCCTTGTCGAAGCCCATCTCGCAGGTGGCCGAGGCCTTGATGCCCATCTTCTTTTCGATGGATTCGCAACGCACGCTGTTACGTTCGCCGGGGGTGCCGTCCTCGTTGAGCAGATACTTGGGCACAACGAACAAGCTGATGCCCTTGGTGCCCTCGGGCGCGCCCGGAATCCGCGCCAGCACCAGGTGGATAATGTTCTCCGACAAATCGTGCTCGCCAGCGGAAATCCAGATCTTGGTGCCGCTGATGCGGTAACTGCCGTCGTCCTGCGGCTCAGCCCTGGTGCGGATCAGGCCCAGATCAGTGCCGCAGTGCGGCTCGGTGAGGTTCATGGTGCCGGTCCACTCGCCCGTGGTCAGTTTGGGCAAATAGGCATTTTTCTGTTCCTGCGAGCCATGGTTGTGAATGGCCGCCCAGGCGCCGTGTGACAGGCCCGGATACATGCCGAAAGAGGTATTGGCGGCGCTGATCATCTCCGACATGCACAGCCCCACCAGATGCGGCAGCCCCTGGCCGCCAAATTCCGGATCGGCTGTCAGGCTGGACCAACCACCCTCGACATAGGTCTGGTAGGCTTCCCTGAAACCCTTCGGCGTGGTGACTTCGTAGTTGTCCCAGGTACAGCCTTCCTCGTCACCCGTCATATTGACGGGGTGCAACACCTGCTCACAAAGCTTGCCGCCTTCTTCCAGGATGGCGTCGATGATGTCGGGGCTGGCCTCACTGAAAGCGGGCAGTTCGCTGTAAGGCGCCAGATCCAGAAACTCGTGAATGACGAACTTCAGGTCACGCAGGGGCGCGGAATAGGTGGTGGGCATGTTCTCTCCAGGGGATATTTGGATAAGGTCAGGTTGAAGGCGAAAATCCAGCCGCGCATTTTACCCCCTCAGCGGCCCAATGTAACCCCGGGCCTGTACAGCCTGGCAACCGCTTTTACAGGGCTGCAAGGCGTGCGATTATGCGCGCTGGATCAGGTCATGAACCGTGGATGGAACAAAGCACCATGCCCCTGCCGCAGAAACCTCACCGCCAACCTGTTGTGTTGCTCCTGCTATTGGCCGGATTGCTGGCAACTGCCTGCACCCCGGCCAGTGAAAACGACGCTAACGACACCGCCACACTGACACCGCCGGACATCCCCTTCACCCGCCATGTACTGGATAACGGCCTGGTACTGATCGTGCACGAAGACCACGGCACCCCGGTGGCGGCAGTCAACCTCTGGTACAGGGTAGGCTCGCGCGATGAGGGCAAGGGCGAACGCGGCTTTGCGCATCTGTTCGAGCATCTGATGTATCTGGGCTCGGAGCATCACAACCAGGATTTCTTCGCCACCCTGGAAGAACTCGGCGCCACCAGCATGAACGCCACCACCAGCCGTGATCGCACAAATTATTTCCAGAATGTGCCGGTCACCGCGCTGGATCGGGTACTGTGGCTGGAATCCGACCGCATGGACCATTTCACCGGCACCATCACCCGTGAGCGCGTGGATACTGAAATCGGCGTGGTGGAAAATGAAAAACGCCAGCGCGCCAACCGGCCCTACGGTGAGGTGTACAAACAAATCCTGCGCTACAGCTATCCCCCGCAGCACCCCTATCACTGGCCCACGATCGGCTCCATGGCCGACCTCAACAAGGCCTCGCTGGATGATCTGCGAGACTGGCACCGGCGTTTTTATGGCGCTGCCAATGCGGTACTGGTGGTCGCCGGCGCAGTGGATACCGATGAAGTGATTGAACGGGTTGAGCATTATTTCGGCCACATCCGTTCAGGACCGCCGGTGGACCGGCTCTCGCGCTGGGTGGCACGACTGAACGAACCCCGCCGCAAGGAGCTGCGTGAGGATGTCCCGCAGGCCCGCATCTACCGCAGCTGGAACGTCCCGGGCTGGGATTCGGCCGAGCGCGACTGGCTGTCGCTGGGAGCCTGGGTACTGGGTGGCAGCCGCGACAGCCGCCTGCACCGGCGGCTGGTGCGCGAAGATCAACTGGCCACCGACGTCAGCGCCTTCGTGAGCACGGGAGAAGTCGCCAGCCAGTTCATGGTGGTCGCCACCGCTCGCGAAGATGCCAACATAGCCGCCCTGGAACAGGCCATGGATCAGGAAATCAGTCGCCTGGTCCGGCGCGGACCCACCGAGGATGAAATGAACCGGGCGCGCACTGCCGGCTATGCCGGCTTTGTGCGCGGCATGGAGCGCGTGGGCGGCTTCGGCGGCAAGTCTGACCTGCTC
>SLRW01000153.1 GCA_007130745.1 Gammaproteobacteria bacterium | reverse complement strand
GCAGAATAAAATATTCTCTCAATCCGGGCTGCGGAATGGACGCGGATTGAATTGCGAAACAACAGGCCGGTCAGGACTTATCGGTGACCGATATTCACCACCCCCGGGAACTGAAAGCGACTACCCAAAATTCTTAACCTTCATGCCCTTCATGTGCTTCATGGTTAGCTTTTTTGATTTTACGGCATGAAAAAACCCGCCGGGTGGCGGGTTCTTTCGTCGCTGGCTGATAACGCAGGTCAGGCGATCGTGACTTTGGGGTCGAGGTAAACGTCCTGGATGGCGTTGAGCAGTTCCACGCCTTCGGCGAAGGGCTTCTGAAAGGCCTTGCGGCCGGAGATCAGGCCCATGCCACCAGCGCGTTTGTTGATCACCGCCGTACGTACAGCCTGCTGCAGGTCGTTCTCGCCTGAACCGCCGCCGGAATTGATCAGACCGATACGGCCCATATAGCAGTTGGCCACCTGGTAGCGCACCAGATCCACGGGATGATCGGTAGTCAGCTCGTCATAGACTTTCTTGTGGGTTTTGCCGAAGCCGATGGCGTTGTAGCCGCCGTTGTTCTCGGCCTGCTTCTGTTTGACAATGTCCGCACCGATGGTCGCGGCCAGATGATTGGCCTGGCCACTGAGATCGGCAGACACGTGGTAGTCAGTTCCGTCTTTCTTGAAATCGGAGTTGCGCAAATAGGCCCAAAGGATCGTCACCATGCCCAGTTCATGGGCGCGGGCGAAGGCCTCGGTGATTTCCTCGATCTGGCGCCGGGATTCCTCCGAACCATAATAAATGGTCGCACCCACGCCGATGGCTCCCATATCAAAGGCCTGCTCCACTGAGGCGAACAGCGTCTGGTCGTGGATGTTGGGATAAGTCAGCAGCTCGTTGTGGTTGAGCTTGAGGATCATGGGAATGCGGTGGGCATAGCGCCGCGCCATAATGCCCAGCACCCCCAGAGTGGAAGCCACGCCATTACAGCCGCCCTCCACTGCCAGCTCACAGATGGTACGCGGATCAAAGAAGTCCGGGTTGGGGGCAAAGGAAGCGGCGGCTGAGTGTTCCACACCCTGGTCCACAGGCAGCAACGAGAGATAACCCGTGCCGGCCAAGCGGCCGTGATTGAACAGTGACTGCATATTGCGCAGCACAGCCGGTGTACGATCGGACTGGGCCAGCACCCGGTCGATGTAGTCAGGCCCGGGCAGTTCCAGCTTGTCTGCAGGAATGCCCTGGCAGCGATGTTCCAGCAGGGATTCGGCTTCGGCGCCCAGAAGGCCGGCGATATCGGTCATGGTTTATCTCCATCATCGACTCACCCGGACCAGCCCGGCCCGGGGCGTAAACATGATCATCTGCATAAAAATCCGGATGGCCGGCGGGTCATTAATTCTCCCCTGCCCTCCGGCCGGTCGCCATCTTAACCTATCTTGCCCCCGGATGGCATGGGGTGAAAATTACCGTTTCAAGTTTTCAGTTTGAAGTTTTCAGACAAAATCTGATTGCGGCTCACTTCTGTGCCAGGTAAAAGTGCCGCAAGGCACATGGCTTTGTCTGAACACTGAAAACGCCCTCGTGCATAGCGCGAGGGTTGGGCACGAGGCGCTTTGCCGTTAAGCTTGGGCATTCACTTTCAGTGGAAATGGGGCTTTTCATTCATGGGTCAATTTATTCTTGCGCTGGACCAGGGCACGACCAGCTCGCGCGCCATTGTGTTCGATGGCGAGGGTCGGGCCGTGGGCCAGGCCCAGCAGGAGTTCGAACAGATTTACCCTCAGCCGGGCTGGGTCGAGCATAACCCATGGGATATCTGGCGAAGTCAGAAGGAAGTCGCCGGAGCTGCCGTGCGCGATGCCCGCCTGGCCCCGGCCGATATAGCCGGTATCGGCATCACCAACCAGCGCGAGACCACCGTCATCTGGGACCGCAAGAGCGGCAAGCCCATCCACAACGCTATTGTCTGGCAATGCCGCCGTACTGCCGATATGTGCGATTACCTCGTCCAGCAGGGTTTTGACAGCAAAATCCGCCAGCGTACGGGGCTGGTCACCGACGCCTACTTCTCCGGCACCAAAATCGCCTGGCTGCTGGATCACGTCAAAGGAGCACGCAAAAAGGCCGAAAAGGGCGAACTGGCCTTCGGCACCATCGACAGCTGGCTGGCCTGGCAGATGACGGAGGGCAAGCACCACATCACCGACGTCACCAATGCCTCGCGCACCCTGCTCTTCAATATTCACACCCGCGACTGGGATGATGTGCTGCTGGAGGGGCTGAATATTCCCCGTGCCCTGTTACCGCAAATCGTCTCTTCCTCCGGCATCCATGCGCATACCCGTATGCTGGGCCCCTCCATTCCCATCGCTGGCATGGCCGGTGACCAACACGCCGCTCTGTTCGGCCAGGCTTGCCTGGAGCCGGGCATGGCCAAGAACACCTACGGCACGGGCTGTTTTGTGCTTATGAATGTGGGCGACAAACCCAGCGAGGCCGGCCAGGGGTTGCTCAATACGATGGGCTGGCAGCTGGCCGGGCAAGCGCCCGTCTACGCCACCGAAGGCGCGATTTTTGTTGGTGGCGCCGTGGTGCAGTGGCTACGCGACGAGATGGGACTGATCCGCACCGCTGCTGAAGTGGAAAAACTGGCTGGCAAGGTGCCAGACAGCAATGGCGCCTTTCTGGTGCCGGCGTTTGTCGGCCTGGGGGCACCCCACTGGGACCCGCGCGCGCGTGGTGCCCTGGTCGGACTGACCCGTGGCGTGAACAGCAGCCACATCGCCCGCGCAGCGCTGGAAGCCATCGCCCTGCAAAGCCAGGAAGTGCTCGCCTGCATGCAGCAGGAAACCGGCATCGAACTGCAAACCCTGCGTGTGGACGGCGGCGCCAGCGCCAACGATCTGCTGATGCAGATCCAGGCCGACATTCTCGGCGTGCCGGTAGAACGCCCGCGTAATGTGGAGACCACCGCCATGGGCGCGGCCTGGCTGGCCGGCCTGGCCACCGGCCTGTGGGGTGAGACCGAGGAGCTGGCCGGCGCCAATCCCATCGAGCGCAGTTTTGAACCGCAGTGGTCGGTCGACCAACGAGAGGCTCTGCTACACGGCTGGCGCCGCGCCGTGGAACGTGCCCGCGACTGGGTCGAAACCTGAGACACTCCCATGGCGACAATCAACCCCCGGCTGGACGAAGCTTTCAGGCAAACCGCCTACCACGTTTATCTCCCCAGGGGGCGTGTAACAGTGCACATCGGAGAAATCCAGCAAGCGTTGTGTGGCTGGTTGACGGAAGCCGGTTTTCAACACTGCTGCTGGAGCATCATCACGGCCTGCAACCCGGGCGCCAGGCTTTTATCCGACAAGGACAATGGCCGCCGCCAGGCCGAGCTGGAAACCGCACTCAGCGCCAGTCAGTGGCCGTGGCGACCCAGCCTGGCTGTAGATCCGGCCGGGCGATGGCCGGATGAGCCAGGCGTGTGCATCGGCGGCATCCCCGCGGATCAGGCCCGGGGGCTGGCCGCCGAATACGGACAGCTGGCGCTGGTGAGCGCCGGTATCCGCGGGATGGCCCGACTGGAGTACTTGTGAACACTTCTCCTGACACTCAATCCACCCTGGCCGAGTGGCTTGGTCAGGCGCCTTTCGCACTAGCCATGTCATCCGGTTTTTTCGGCTTTTTTGCCCACTGCGGCATGCTCATGGCCCTCACTGGGCGTGGTCTGCTCCCCGAGCGGCTCAGTGGGTCCAGCGCCGGAGCGCTGATCGCCGGCTTGTATAGCGCCGGCCTGAACCCTGATGAAATCGCCACGGTATTGCGTGAGTTGCGCCGGGAAGATTTCTGGGACCCTTTCCCCGGGCCAGGGCTGCTGCGTGGCCGGCGATTTCGCGCCATCCTGGAGCACCATCTGCCGGTGGACACGCTTGACGACTGCCCACGTCCGGTGTCGGTGTCAGTGTGTGATGTTCTGGGCTGGCGCACCCGCGCCTTAAACCAGGGACCGCTGGCCACGGCACTGCACGCCTCCTGTTGTGTACCGCTAATGTTCCACCCGGTGTGGATTGAGGGTCGGCCGTATATTGATGGCGGCGTTACTGACCGACCGGGTATCGCTGGATTGACCCCCGGTAGCCGTATACTGCATCACCACCTCGGCTCACGTTCACCCTGGCGCCGACGCAACAGCAAGGCGCTGATTCCACCTCGCCAGCCGGGCCTGGTCAGCCTCACCATCAACGGTCTGCTGCGTGCCGGACCTTCGCGTATGCAGCAAGGTTCACAAGCACTGGAGCAAGCCTACCGCGGTACCCTGCAAGCGCTGGAACAACCCATGGGTACAGGGCAACTCAACGTCATGATCGAGAGCACGCCGTAAAAATAACACCCGGGTGCCCAGATAACGCCACCAGCCCTGTTACCCAACCCGTCCGCTGGGGTATGCTGTAGGCCCGCTGAAACCCTTCAAACGCACGGTTACATAAGCATGAGTGAGTTTCCCGTCAAGCGCCGGCCTTGCGTGCGCGTCAACGTGGGTGGCGTCCCGGTGGGCGGAGATGCGCCGGTGGTGGTGCAGTCCATGACCAACACCGACACGGCTGATGTTCCCGCCACCGTCACCCAGGTGGCCGAACTGGCTGCCGCCGGCTCCGAAATCGTTCGCATCACCGTCAACAGCGAGGCGGCGGCAGCTGCGGTAGCTGCGGTACGCGAACAGCTCGATATCCTCGGTGTGGATGTACCGTTGGCAGGTGATTTTCATTTCAACGGTCACAAGCTGCTCAGCCGCTACCCTGATTGCGCCGAGGCACTGGCCAAGTACCGTATCAATCCGGGCAACGTCGGCCGGGGCAAACGTCGTGACGAACAATTCGCGCAAATGATCGAGATCGCCTGTCGGCACAAAAAGCCGGTACGCATAGGTGTTAACTGGGGCAGCCTTGACCAGGAAGTGCTGGGCCGGCTGATGGACCAAAATGCCGCCCGATCCGAGCCGCTGTCCTCGCGCGAAGTCATGTACGAGGCGCTGATTACCTCGGCGCTGGAAAGCGCCCGTCAGGCCGAGCAGATCGGCCTCGGCCACGATCGCATCGTCCTCTCGGCCAAGATGAGCGGCGTGCAGGACCTGATCCG
>SLRW01000012.1 GCA_007130745.1 Gammaproteobacteria bacterium | reverse complement strand
AGTGATTCACATTGAGGTTGTTCTGTACCAGGCTGATGGATTCCAGCCCGCCGGCCACCATCACCGGCACCTTGTCGACCAGCACACGCTGGGCGGCCATGGAAATAGCCTGCAGGCCGGAAGAACAAAAGCGATTTACCGTGGTGCCGGAAGTGGTCACAGGCAGGCCGGCACGAATGGCCGCCTGACGCCCAACGTTGTGGCCGGTGGCGCCTTCGGGCAGCCCGCAGCCAAGGATCACATCCTCGACCTCGGCCGGATCCACGCCGGCGCGCTTGACTGCATGCTCAATCGCATGACCGCCCAGTGTGGCGCCATGGGTCATGTTGAACGCGCCCCGAAAGGCCTTGCCGATCGGCGTGCGCGCGGTGGATACGATAACGGCATCACTCATGATTCAACTCCTGTCTATTCTGATGATTCTATAAACTGCCAAAACCCTTGTCTTCTTTTACCAGACGCTCCAGTAGCGGCGACGGGGTCCAGAAATCATCGCCGAACTGCTTGCGGTATTTCTCAATGCCATCAAGCACCTTGCCCAGACCAGTCTGGTCGGCATAAAACATCGGCCCGCCGCGGTAAACCGGGAAGCCGTAGCCATAGATCCAGACAATATCAATATCCAGCGAACGCGCGGCAATGCCCTCTTCAAGAATCTTCGCGCCCTCGTTGATCATGGAATAAAGACAACGCTCCAGGATTTCCTCGTCGGAAATCTTGCGGCGCTCAATGCCGATTTGCTTCGAGTGCTCAATAATCAGTTGCTCGATTTCAGGATCAGGCACCGGGGTGCGGCCATCCTCGTAGCGATATACGCCGGCACCGGTTTTCTGTCCCAGGCGATCCATCTCCACGATCTTGTCCAGCCAGGTGGAATCGCGCTGATCCGGATCGCGGGTAGCCTCACGCGCCTTACGGATGCGATAGCCCACATCCAGCCCCGCCAGATCCGCCATGGCGAAGGGCCCCATGGGGAAACCGAAGTCGTACAGCACCTTGTCGACCTGCTGCGGCAGCGCGCCTTCTTCAACCAGAAAGGCTGCTTCACGACCGCGCGGGGCCAGCATGCGGTTGCCCACGAAGCCGTCGCACACACCGACCAGCACACCCACCTTGCCGATTTTCTTCGACAGCGCCATCACCGTGGCAACAACATCATCGGCGGTACGATCACCGCGAACATTCTCCAGCAGCTTCATCACATTGGCCGGACTGAAGAAATGCATGCCGATGACATCCTGCGGCCGTTTGGTGGCGGCAGCGATCTCGTTGACGTCCAGGGTGGAGGTGTTGGTGGCCAGGATGGCGCCCTCGCGGCAGATCTCATCCAGCCGCCCGAAGACTTCCTTTTTTACCGTCATGTCCTCGAACACGGCCTCGATCACAATATCCACAGTGGCCAGGTCTTCCATCTGGAGGCTGGGGGTGATCAGCCCCATGCGCGCTTCCATCTGCTCGCGGCTCAACCGGCCCTTGTCCACCGTGCGGGCATAGTTGCCACGGATGGTTTCAATGCCACGGTCCAGGGCTTCCTGCTTTGTCTCGACGATAGTCACCGGGATTCCGGCGTTGGCAAAGCACATGGCGATACCGCCGCCCATGGTGCCGGCGCCGATGATACCGGCGCTGTTGATTTCGCGCTGCAGGGTATCCTTGGGCAGCCCCGGTACCCGGGCCACTTGCCGCTCGGCAAAAAACACATGGCGCTGGGCAGCGGATTCGGAGGAGAACAACAGCTCTATAAACAGATCGCGCTCGCGCATTATGCCCTCATCGAAAGGCAGTTCGGCGGCCGCGCGCACGGCCTTGATGCAGTGAAACGGCGCCAGAAATCCGCGCGCCTTGCGGGCAATGGCCTTTTCGAAGTTCTCGAATACAGCCGGGTCGGTCACTGCCGGAGGCAATTGCGAGAGCCGGCGGATTTCGCGATTCTCACTCACCACCTTGCGGGCAAATGCCACGCCGCCGGCGGCCGGGTCATCGCCCTCGACGAGCTCATCAAGAATGCCCGCCTCCTGTGCCCTGGGCGCCGGCAACGGCTCGCCGGAAACGATCATCTGCAGCGCGGTTTCCACGCCGGCCAGGCGCGGCAGACGCTGGGTGCCGCCGGCCCCGGGCAGCAGGCCCAGCTTAACCTCGGGCAAACCGACTTTGGCCGAGGCCACGGCGCCGCGGAAATGACAGGCCAGCGCCACTTCCAGACCACCGCCGAGCGCCGTGCCGTGAATGGCGGCCACGACCGGCTTGGCCGAGCCCTCCAGGGCATCAATCACGTCGGTCAAGTGCGGCTCCTTCGGCGTCTGGCCAAATTCACGAATATCCGCGCCGGCGATAAAGGTGCGACCCTCGCAGGCGATGACGATGGCCTTGATCTGGTCATCATCCAGCGCCTCGGCCAGACAATCCATGAGCCCGGCGCGCACTTCGTGCCCCAGCGCATTGACTGGCGGATTGTTGATCAGAAAAAGGCCGATCTCACCGTCGCGTTTCAGTGTTACTGCCGACATTTAGTTATCTCCTGTCACTACCCTGGCTCAATAAAAAACCACAAGCACATAGCTGATTCTGCATACGCCACAGCCGGGCATGCTAACCCCTTCCGGCGCCGGCGTCACGCGCAGCGCCGATCATCTGCAACAGCCCGTACAGCGTTTCCAGGGTGGGCGCGCTCACCTGTTCGCGCCGCGCGGCACGCACCACATTACCCAGAATCGCTTCCACTTCCATCTCCCGGCCGTACTCGAAATCCAGCGCCATACTGGTCTTGTAAGGGGGCATGCGCCGGGTGCCGGCAATATGATCATCAATCAGACCTTCGCGCTGGGGATGGCCACAGGCCGCAGCGGTGGCGCACACCTCATTCATGGCGCGGCGAATTATCGCCTCGCCTTCTTCGCTAGCCAGCATGGCCGCGGTATCCAGTCCGCCGCCGCACACCGAAGCCGGGTTGAAGGCGGCGTTCCAGACGCACTTTTCCCAGCGCGCGGTGACGACGTCATCACTCAGGGTACAGTTGATACCCCCGGCCTCGAACATCGCGGCCAGACGCCGGGCCGCCTCACTCACCCCCGAGGGAAAGCTGCCCAGCACCAGATGGCCGTAGGCCTTGTGCCGAACCTCGCCCGGCGCGACACGGCTGACCGCCACAAAAGCCAGGCTGCTGAGCAATTCATTATCGGGGAAGGCCTCGGTATAGGGGCGCTCGATTTCCACCCCGTTCTGGATCAGCACGATGACGGTATGCGAGCCCACAGCGGGGCGGATCATGGCTACCGGGTCCAGCGAACCGAGCACCTTGGTGCAGACCAGCAGATAATCGGGTGGCATGCGGCACTCAGCAGCGCTGCGCAGCACCTGCCGGGGACGGAAGGACAAATCGCCCAGGGTGGCGCTGTCAATGGTAATCCCCCGCGCGCTGACGAGCTCATGGTCAGAGCGCATGATCACATCTACATCGCAACCCTGACGCGCCAGCACGGCGGCATAAAAGCCGCCGATCGCGCCGGCGCCGGCGACAAGCACTGTGGGCTTTGGCGCGGGCTCGTCTTGAGCCAATGGACCCCCTTGCTCTCGAGCTGCAACCAGAAAACGGACACCAATAATACACCAGCATCGCCGGCCCGACACCCGTCCGCCATAGCACGCGCCGGCACAAACGTTATACTCACAACTGACTCGGACATCAGGAGACTTGCGCCATGACCAGACCTATGGATCGCCCGATTCGCTGGTTCAGCGTACTGGCTCTGTCACTGGCTATTCTCGCCGCCTTTGCCACGGCGCTGGCGGTACTGGGTTATCGCCTTGACTGGTGGGGTTTTGGTGGCGCCATGGGCGGGCTGCGCTGGGCGCTGATACTGGCCCTGGGCGGCCTGCTGACCGGCCTGACCACCCTGCTCGTGTCTTTCTTCAAGCGTCATACAGCCGGTATGGCATCAGGACTGGTAGCGACCTTGCTGGCCCTGGTCGTGGCCTGGCCCATGATCGACGGCATCATCAAGGCCCGCAGCCTGCCCCCCATTCATGACATCAGCACTGACCTGGATAAGCCGCCCGCCTTCGAAGCCGTCCTGCCGCTGCGCAAGGACGCCACCAATTCGCCGGAATACCCCGGCGTGGAGGTGGCCGACCAGCAGCGCCAGGCCTGGCCGGAGCTCGGCCCGCTGATCACCGGGCAGCCTCCCGCAACGGCATTTGATCTGGCGCTTGAGGCCGCCGCGCGCATGGGCTGGAAAATCGTCTCCGTGGATCCACAACAAGGCCGCATTGAAGCCGTGGACACTACATTTTGGTTCGGCTTCCGGGATGACGTGGTGATCCGCATACGCCCCGACAACGGCGGCAGCCGCATCGACACCCGCTCCAAATCCCGCATCGGCCGCAGCGATCTCGGCGCCAACGCCGCCCGAATCCAGCGCTTCCAGGCCCGGCTCGACAGTCTGCTGAGTGATTAAGTATTAAGGAAACGCTGCGTATAAAAGCTTTGAACATGAAGACCATGAAGAAGCGAAGAAGAGAAGGTTTTAATCATTTCTTTCAAAATCTTCCTTCATGATCTTCATGTGCTTCATGGTTCGCTTTTCTGTCCCCGCGAAGGCGGGGACCCAGACGTTCCCTGCCCCGGCTTCTGGATTCCCGCCTTCGCGGGAATGACGGGAAGCACCAAACATTCACCCCTTCATGCTCTTCATGGTTAGCTTTTAGGGGTTAGCTTTTTTGATTTTTTACCGGCTTTCGGCCGATGGAGTAATAGCTCAGGCCTTCGGCAGCGACGCGGGTGGGCTCGAAGATATTGCGGCCATCAAAGATTACCGGCTCGGACAGGCGTGAACGGATTTCGCTGAAGTCGGGGCTGCGGAATACGTGCCACTCGGTCACAATCACCAGCGCATCAGCACCATCCAGCGCATTCAACGGCTGATCGCAAAGCTGTAAATCCTCGCGTTCGCCATAAATTTCCAGTGTACGTGGCATCGCCGCCGGGTCATGGGCCTGCACGCGGGCACCTGCTTCCCATAACGCTTCCATGATCACCCGGCTGGGCGCCTCGCGCATGTCATCCGTCCCCGGTTTGAAAGCCAGCCCCCACAAGGCAAAGGTTCGCCCCGCCAGTTTGCCGTCAAAATGTT
>SLRW01000085.1 GCA_007130745.1 Gammaproteobacteria bacterium | reverse complement strand
GAGCCTGAGCCTGAGCCTGAGCCTGAGCCTGAGCCACCTCCCACGGCTGACGTGCCGGCAGGGGGCTGGTTCGTTCAGGTGGGAAGCTTCGGTAATCCGGACAACGCACGGGGCTTGCAGGAACGACTTGAAGATCATGATTATCCGGCGCTGATCAGCAGATACCGGTCGGATGGGACCACATTGCACCGGGTACGGGTAGGAGGCTTTGAAAGCCGCGAGGCGGCTGAAGCGGTACTTGAGGCGTTGCAGGACCGGATGGGCCTCAATGGCCGGGTGCTGGAAGCCGATTAACCGGATCAGTGCTGTAGAGGGCAAACGCTGGTGAGCTGGGTTGACGTTCTGATCGTGGTGGTGGTTTTGCTGTCTGCCCTGGTCAGCCTGTGGCGGGGCTTTGTGCGCGAGTTGATCTCGTTGCTGACCTGGGTGGCTGCTTTCGGGGTGGCGATGATTTATGCCCAGCGCATTGATGGTATGTTTGCCGGCTTTATTTCGGCGCCTTCTGTTCGGGTTGTGCTGGCTTTTTTTCTGCTGTTTCTGGGTACGCTGCTTGCCGGCGCCCTGGTCAACAACATGGCCGGGCAGGCGGTGAAAAAATCAGGCCTGGGCGGCACAGACCGGGCGCTGGGCTTGTTGTTTGGGAGCTTCAGGGGGGTGGTGATTGTCGCCATACTGGTATTGCTGGCGGGGTTGACGGCCTTGCCCGGCGACCCATGGTGGCAGGCATCCATGTTGTTGCCCTGGTTTGAGGCGGTAGCCATCATGATGACCGATTTTCTGCCGGCGGATATGGCGGAGCATTTTCAATTCTGATAGCCGGAGTGGAGGGGTAGCCTGAATGTGCGGCATAGTCGGATCCGTGGCCCGCGGGCCAGTTAACCAGGACCTGTACGATGCGCTGACGGTGTTGCAGCATCGTGGGCAGGATGCCGCCGGCATCATGACCTGTGATCGTGACCGGCTGCATCTGCGAAAGGACAACGGACTGGTGCGTGATGTATTCCATGCCCGCCACATGTTGCAGCTCAAGGGTACGATGGGCATTGGCCATGTTCGTTATCCCACCGCAGGCTGCTCGAGTTCGGCCGAATCGCAACCTTTCTTTGTCAATTCGCCCTTTGGTATCGCCCTGGCGCATAACGGCAACCTGACTAACTCCGACAGCCTGCGCCAGGAGTTGTTTGTGCAGGACATGCGTCACATCAATACGGAATCGGACTCCGAGGTGCTGCTCAATATACTGGCGCATGAGCTGCAGCAGGCGGGCCGCATCAGCATAGAACATGAGGATATCTTCAGCGCGGTATCGCGCCTGCACCAGCGCTGTCACGGCGCCTATGCTGCTGTGGCCATGATTGCCGGTTATGGTCTGGTAGGTTTCCGCGACCCCAATGGCATTCGTCCGCTGGTCTATGGTCGGCGTTCAACTCCACAGGGTGATGAGTACATGCTGGCCTCAGAGAGTGTGGCGCTGGACGTGCTGGGCTTTGATCTCATAGATGACGTGGCGCCGGGTGAGGCCATTATTATCGATATGCATGGCGGTGTGGCCAAAAAGCAGTGCGCCCAAAGTCCGCAGCACAGCCCCTGTATGTTCGAGTTTGTGTATTTCGCGCGACCGGACTCGATCATCGATGATATTTCTGTTTACAAGGCGCGCCTGCGGATGGGCGATGCGCTGGCGACGAAGATCAAGCGTGAATGGGCGGATGAAGATATAGACGTGGTGATTCCCATCCCGGATACCAGCCGTACCGCTGCCGTGCAGCTGGCCCATCATCTGGATGTGAAATATCGTGAGGGCTTTATCAAGAACCGTTATATCGGCCGCACATTCATCATGCCGGGGCAGAAATTGCGGCGTAAATCAGTACGCCAGAAGCTCAATGCCATTGATCTGGAATTTCGCGACAAGAATGTGCTTTTGGTGGATGACTCCATTGTCCGTGGTACCACTTCCAGGCAGATCATCCAGATGGCCCGTGAAGCAGGCGCGCGAAGGGTTTGCTTTGCTTCGGCGGCGCCGCCGGTGCGCTATCCCAATGTCTACGGCATTGACATGCCCTGTGTGGAAGAGCTGGTGGGGCATAATCGCGATGAGACGCAGATTGGCGAGGAAATCGGGGCTGACCGGCTGATCTATCAGGATCTGGACGATATCAGTGAAGCGGTGCGCCGCGGCAGTGGGCGCGTGAGTCGTTTTGATAACTCCTGCTTTTCGGGTGAGTATGTCACCGGGGATGTGACGCCGGAGTATCTGGAGCAGGTCAGTCAGCGCCGCGCTGATGCCGCTCGCGAACAGAATGAGGACGAGCAGGATATCAATGGCATGTACAACGCTTCCTGATCAGGCGGATAATACTGACCTGGTCGACGTCGACGCACATGGATGAAGCATGAGCGAGTCCGATAACAATACAACCGATTCGCTGCGCCCGGATACTCTGGCGGTGCGGGCCGGGCAAGAGCGCTCGGAACAAATGGAGCATTCCGAGGCCTTGTATCCCACTTCCAGCTTTGTTTTCCGCAATGCTGCCGAGGCCGCGGCCCGTTTTTCCGGAGAGACGCCGGGTAATATTTATTCGCGCTTTACCAACCCCACCGTGCGTATGTTTGAACGTCGGCTGGCTGCGCTGGAAGGCGGCGAGGCCTGCGTGGGCACGGCATCGGGTATGAGTGCGGTGCTGGCCACCTGCATGGCACTGCTGGGGCAGGGCGATCATATCGTCGCCGCGCACGGTCTGTTCGGGACCACCACGCAGCTGTTCGACAAACACCTCAGTCGTTTCGGAATCGAGGTGGACTATGTGCATGTGACTGACCTGTCGGCCTGGCAGAATGCGGTGCAGCCAGGGCGCACCCGCATGCTGTTTCTGGAAACGCCCACCAATCCCCTGACCGAGGTGGCGGACATCAAGGCACTGGCCGGCCTGGCCCGGGAAAGTGATGCACTGCTGGTAGTGGATAACTGTTTCTGTACGCCTGCCCTGCAGCGCCCCCTGGATTTGGGTGCGGACCTGGTAATCCATTCCGCCACCAAGTATCTGGATGGCCAGGGGCGTTGCGTGGGCGGGGCCGTGGTTGGCAGCCAGGCGCTGGTAGGTGAGCAGATCTTCGGTTTTCTGCGCAGTGCGGGCCCCAGCATGAGTCCCTTTAATGCCTGGGTGTTCCTCAAGGGGCTGGAAACCCTGTCGCTGCGTATGCGTGCGCACAGCCGTGCCGCGATGACGCTGGCCGAGTGGCTGCTCGGTCAGCCTGGCATTGAGCGTGTGCACTTTCCCGGGCTTGAATCGCATCCCCAGCATGCCCTGGCGGCGCGTCAGCAAAGTGATTTTGGCGGCATTGTTTCGTTTGAACTGGCGGGCGGTCAGGCGGCGGCGTGGCGATTTATTGATGCGCTGGAGCTGTTTTCCATCACTGCCAATCTCGGCGATACCAAAAGCACCGTCACTCATCCGGCGACCACCACGCATGGCCGATTGAGCGAAGAGGCGCGGCTTGAGGCCGGCATTGTGCCTGGCATGGTGCGTATTTCCGCAGGTCTGGAGGATGTGCGTGACCTGCTGGATGATCTGACCCGGGGGCTGGCCGCGATCACGCCCTGAGGGGTCAGAAACGACTCAGCTCACAGTGGTTTTCATCCACCCGCAGCACGCTGCCCTGTTCAAACCAGTCGCCGAGGACGATGCGCTCACCGCTGACGCCATCCCCCAGATCCACCTGGTGGCGGGCAGGGCGATGTGTATGGCCGTGAATCATGCGCTGTACCCCCAGCTTGCGAAAACAATTCACCACCGCTTGCGGGTTCACATCCATGATCTGCATGGGCTTTCTACGCGTACGTTGCTGGCTGCGCTGGCGTATCGCCCGACCAATGCGCCAGCGCAGCGAGGCCGGCAGGCCCAGCATCAGATGCTGCAACCAGGGCTTGCGGATCCAGCGCCGGAAGCGCTGGTATTCATGGTCGTCGGTGCACAGTGTATCGCCGTGCAGCAGTGCGACGGGTTGACCGTAAAGATTGATAACGCTGGGGTCAGGCAGCAGGTTTACCCCGCATTCACGGGCGAAGCGCCGGCCGATCAGGAAATCGCGATTGCCGTGTATGAAATACACCGGCACGCCGGTGTCACTCAGCTCGCGCAATGCGCGCATGCCGGGCAGGTACTCGGGCAGGGGGCTGTCATCACCCACCCAGACTTCGAACAGATCCCCCAGGATGTATAACGCCCGGGCCTGTCGGGCTTCACCTTGCAGAAAGTCGTTAAAACGTTCCTGTATCTCCGGTCGAAGCGGATCCAGATGCAGGTCAGCAATGAATAGCGTGGCCATACCCGGCTCCGTTTCAGTCGGTATCCCCGCAGCGCCTGATGGAATGGATGATCACGGGGTCAACCGGGACATCCGAGCGGAAGGGGCCGCCCGAACCCGTGGGGCTGACGGCGATGGCGTCCACCACATCCATGCCGCCGGTGACGCGCCCGAATACAGTGTAGCCCGGACGGCTGCCGGTGGCGTCAAGTGGCGGGTTATCGCGATGATTGATGAAAAACTGTGCAGTGGCCGAGTCGGGGTCGCTGGTGCGCGCCATGGCGATGGTGCCGCGCAGGTTGGCTTCGCCTTCGATGGACTCATTGGCAACGGGCGGACGGGTTTGGCGCGAGCGGTACTGGCTGTCCACGCCCCCCCCCTGGATCATGAATCCCTCAATCACCCGATGGAATATCAGGCCGTCGTAATAACTGTCATCAACATAGGCCAGGAAGTTCTCCACCGTGGCCGGGGTCGACTCCGGCATCAACTCAAGCGTGATATTGCCCTTGCTGGTCTCGATGGTGACGCATGGCGCCGCGGGTTCAGAGGTGGGCGTGGCGGCAAGCATAAATGACAGGGCAAGCAGTGAGCGACTCATAAATTCGGGCCTCCAAGGAATAGACAGAGCCAATGATACGGTGGTCGTAGCCGGAATGCATTGCCACTGTGCCTGGACGCTGCAGAATCCGCCCGGAGGTGACGAATCTGCAGGCTTGCTTGGTGGCCTGTCGCCCTTCGGGTAGTATGCGCAGCCATGGCTGATAATCCTGTGCGTACCCGGTTTGCCCCCAGTCCCACGGGGCGGCTGCATCTGGGCAATTTGCGTGTAGCGCTGTTCAACTGGCTGCTGGCGCGGGCCGGTG
>SLRW01000090.1 GCA_007130745.1 Gammaproteobacteria bacterium | reverse complement strand
CTGATTGAAATGGACAGCGAGGCCGAGCTTGCAGCGGTTCTGGGCCACGAAATTGTGCATGCGGCCGCCCGCCACAGTGCCCGCCAAATGGAACGCGGCCTGCTGCTACAACTGGGCGTAGCCGCGGTAGCCGTGGGCACCCGGGATGAACGCCTGGGCCCGCTGCTGGTTGGTAGTGCGGCAGTAGCCGCCGGCCTGGTCAGCCAACGCTACAGTCGCGAAGCAGAACTGGAGGCCGACTTTCACGGCATGCACTACATGCACCGCGCCGGCTATCACCCGGATGCCGCCGTGGAGTTGCAACAGACTTTTGTGCGCTTGTCGGAAGGTCGTGAAAGCGGCTGGCTGGAGGGGCTTTTCGCCTCGCACCCGCCTTCCACCGAGCGGGTAGAAACCAACCGCCACACCGCCGAAAAACTCGGCCGCGAAGGACGCATGGGACGCGAGCGCTACCAGGAACGCATCGCCACACTCAAGCGCACGCAACCAGCCTACGAAGCCCATGACCAGGCCCTGCAGGCCCTGTCCGAAGGCGACACCCGGGCCGCGCGCCGCCTGCTCGATCAGGCTCTTGAAATCGAACCCCGTGAGGCCCTGTTTCACGGTCTGCTCGGTGATATCGCCCTGCACCAGGGTGAAGCCGAACAGGCAGTTGAACACTATGAGAATGCGCTGCAGCGCAATAATGAATACTTCGCCTTCCATCTGGGCGCTGGTATCGCCATGGAGGCATTGCGTAACCATCCGCGAGCGCGGGGTCACCTGGAAGAAAGCATCCGTCTGTTGCCCACCGCCACCGCGCATTACTACGCCGGCAACGCAGCCCGGGCAATGGGCGATAATGACGCCGCCATTAACCACTACCGTAGCGCCGCCCAGAGCGACTCGGAAGCCGGCGCCAGGGCGCGCCGGGCGCTACAGGAGATGGGCGCATGAACATGAAACACAGCGTGGCGGGCATGATGCTGCTGGCCCTGCTCACAGGTTGCGCCTCGTTTCCGGAACACCCCGTATCGCACCAGGCCGCCACACCAGAAGCCCGCGACCAGGTTGTGGAAATCGCTCTGGCCCAGCTCGGCCAGCCCTATGTCTATGGCGGCAGCAACCCCGGCGGCTTTGATTGCAGCGGGCTGGTGCATTACGCTTACCGCCGCGCCGGACTGGAGGTGCCACGCACCACCAGCCAGCAATACCGACAGGCCCAACGGATCGCACGCCGGAACCTGCAGCCGGGTGACCTGGTGTTTTTCAGATTACGTGGTTCGGTATCACACGTGGGGCTGTATCTGGGCGACGGCGAGATGATTCATGCGCCCTCCACCGGCAACGACGTGCGCATCGAGCCTATCGACGAGCGTTTCTGGAGCAACCGCTTCGCCGGCGGGGCGCGCCTGCTGCCCGCTGGTCATGCCAGCAGCAACGGCGGCGGGGGCTCAAACTGGTCATCGTGGTAAGCCCGGTCTAATTACCGTTGCGCTTATCCAGCAGGGCCTTCAACCCGGCTTCATCAATAATGGTCACGCCCAGCTTGCGGGCTTTGTCTGCCTTGGAGCCCGGATCGCTGCCCACCACCACAAAGTCGGTCTTTTTCGACACGCTGGAAGTCACCTTGCCCCCCGCAGCCTCAATGGAGCCCGCAGCCTCCTCCCGGGTCATCTCCGCCAGCGCGCCGGTGAGCACGAAAGTCTTGCCTGCCAGCGGGCTATCCTGCCCGGTTTCATGCCAGGCCGAACGATCCTGGGTCCAGTGAATACCCCAATCCCGCAGCAGGACCTCGGTTGCATCCAGCATTTCACGGCAGCCCTGCGACTCCAGCACCGAGGCCACTTCACACAGCCGCTGCGCTTCGCGTTCATCACGCACCGACGCTGCCGGATCCCGCCACAGCGAAGCAAAATCCGGATGGTAGCGAGCCACCAGTTCCGCCGCGCCGGCGGCTACCCCACGCACCCCCAGAGCAGTGAGCAATGACGTCATCTCCAGTGTCTTGACCCAGGCGACATCGGGCTCGCCGGCATCTTCAAACACAATGGGGCGCTCACCACTGAACAAGCGGTCGAGTTCCGCGGCATTGCCCTCGTCCATAAAGAAATCCCGAATGGCACCGGCTACCGCGGGCCCTACATCCGGCACCGTCAACAACAGCGGCAAGGGCGCCTGGCGCAGGCGCTCGAAACGCCCAAACACCCGCGCCAGTGATTTGGCCAGTGTGGCGCCTACCGAGGGAATACCCAGGGCAAAAATAAACCGTGCCTGTTGCGTATTTCGTTTGCGCTCAATCTCCTCAAGCAGGTTATCCACTGACTTTTGGCCGAAGCGCTCCAGTGCGAGCAAATCTTCTTCACACTCGTGCAGGCGGAAAATATCGGAAGGCCGGCGCACCCAGTCCAGCTCGAAAAAACGCGCCAGGTTTTTCTCGCCCAACCCCTCTATATCCAGCGCGCCCCGGGAAACAAAATGGCGCAGGGTTTCCAGCTGCTGGGCCGCGCAGTTCATACGCCCCGTACACCGATGAACCGCTTCACCGGGTTCTCGCACTACCGCAGATCCACACACCGGACACTGTTCGGGGAATTCAACCTCGCGGGCATCCGCAGGACGTTGTTCAGCAACCACCTTGACCACTTCCGGGATCACATCTCCCGCGCGCCGCACGATGACCGTATCACCCACGCGAATGTCCTTGCGCCGGATTTCGTCGAGGTTATGCAAAGTGGCATTACTGACCGTGGCGCCGCCTACGAACACCGGCTCCAGCCGCGCCACCGGCGTGACCGCCCCGGTGCGCCCCACCTGAAATTGCACCTCCCGCAGCACGGTGGTTTTTTCCTGGGCCGGAAACTTGTGCGCAATGGCCCAGCGCGGGGCGCGGGAAAGCTGGCCCAGACGCTGCTGCCAGTCGCGCCGGTCTACCTTGAACACCACCCCGTCGATGTCATAGGCAAGTTTCTCCCGGCGCGCCAGCAGGTCATGGTAATAGGCCAGGCAGGCTTCAATCCCCGACAGGCGCTGGCCTTCGGGCGAGACCGGCGCCCCCCAATGCTGCAACATGTCCAGCATTTGCGACTGAGTAGTGAAATTCGGCCCGCCGTTCATAGCGCCAATGCCATAGCAGAACATGTCCAGCGGGCGCTGCCGGGCAATTTCAGGATCAAGCTGGCGCACACTGCCGGCGGCGGCATTGCGCGGATTAACGAAGATTTTCTCGCCGCGTCGACGCTGGGCGGCGTTGAGTTCCCTGAAGCCCTCGTGGGTGATAAAGACCTCACCGCGGATTTCCACATGCCGCGGCAGATCCTGGCCCCGCAGCCGATCAGGGACGGCTGCGATGGTACGCACGCTATGAGTAACATCCTCGCCGGTCTCGCCATCGCCCCGGGTGGCGGCCTGCACCAGGCGGCTGTTTTCATAACGCAGGCTGACAGCCAGTCCATCAAGCTTGGGCTCGCCGTGATAATCGAGCTGGGCCTCATGCCCCAAACGATCACGCAGGCGCCGATCAAATGCCCGCAGCTCATCTTCCTCGAAGGCGTTGTCCAGCGACAGCATCGGCTGCAAATGTTTGACCGGGGAGAAGGCCTCGGAACGCCGCCCGCCTACCTGCTGCGTGGGCGAGTCGGGGTCCGCCAGCTCCGGGTGTTGCGCTTCCAGGGACTGCAACTCGCTCATCAGCCGGTCATAGTCGGCGTCGGCGATTTCCGGGTCATCGTGTTCGTAATAGCGGCGATTGTGATATTCAATCCGCCGACGCAGCTCGGCCATGCGCTCGACCACGTCCGCGCGCTGGTTCATGGGCTACTCCGTGAACAAAAAAAGGCCGCCCGCACTCACAATCCCCGGACCCGCGACTCGATTTGCACCAGGCGTTCACTGGTCAGGGGCTGGCGGCGACCATCACGCAGCTCGGCTTCAAGCTGCTCCGCCATGTCACGAGCCAGCGCCAGCATCTCCTCCAGCACGCGTGGCCCGGAGTACTCGCCCGGCAGCACTGCAAACAACGCCAGGCCGGGAGTAGCGATTTCATCCAGACGGGCGGTATCAAAGGTGCCCGGTTCCAGCATATTGGCTACTGAAAACACCTGCACCGGCTCATCGCCCACAGGCGGCTCGGCATAATAGTGGTAAATACCCTCTTCGCCGAACTCCAGCCCCAGCCCTTCCAGCACCCGATCTATATGGCGGCCGTTGATAGGCTGCTCGTCGGCCGCCATCACATGCAGCACAAGGATAAATTCTTCCTGTTCCCGGGACTCTCCGATATTTGCCGGCTCTGCATCGGCATCATCGATTTCCGTTTCAGATGCAACAAAGGGGAACTCCTCGCCCGCCGCGGCCACGTCTTCCAGCACCGGGATATGCTCATCAGCGATATCCAGTTCGGTCAGGCTGGACGCATCCAGCGAGGGTTCATGCCGCTCACTCTGCGTATTGGCCTCGGGGAAATCATCCAGTACGGGTTCGAGACGGGCGTCGGTGTCTGCTTCCGGCTCTTCCAGGAGGGAATCGTCAAAGGGGTTATCCGCAAAAGCATCCTCTGCCTCGGGCACATCCGCGGGCGCCGGATCTTCCATGGCAGGCGTCCGGCTTGGCCGGCGTTTGCCGGCAACCGGCGCCGGCGGCGTATCAGGGGCGCTCCGGGTCGCACGACGGGTGCTGCGCCGCGCACGCGCATCAGGCGCATCCAGCCAGCGCCAGTGCAACCAGATGCCCAGCAACACCAGCACCCCGATGATGAATATGGTCAAGCGCACTTCATTCATTACATGGAAGCCATCTGGGCTGCTTCTTCCACATCTACCGAAACCAGGCGAGAAACCCCAGGTTCGCTCATGGTAATACCCAACAGGTTATCAGCCATCTCCATGGTGTTCTTGTTATGAGTGATCACAATAAACTGCACCCGTTCGGACATCTCGGCCACCAACTGGCAAAAACGCCCCACGTTGGCGTCATCCAGCGGCGCATCCACTTCGTCGAGCATACAGAAAGGCGCCGGATTAAGCTCGAAGATGGCGAACACCAGCGCCACCGCAGTGAGCGCCTTCTCGCCGCCGGAAAGCTGATGTATGGAGCTGTTCCGTTTGCCGGGGGGGCGAGCCATGATGGTCACCCCGGTATCCAGCAAGTCATCGCCGGTGAGTTCCAGATAGGCATGGCCACCGCCGAACAGACGCGGAAAAGTCGCCTGCAGGGTCGTGTTGACCTTGTCGAAGGTTTCCTTGAAGCGGGTGCGGGTTTCCCGGTCAATCTTGCGGATCGCTGATTCCAGCGTTTCCAGCGCTTCGGTCAGGT
>SLRW01000143.1 GCA_007130745.1 Gammaproteobacteria bacterium | reverse complement strand
TTCCTCGACGAAACCTGAGGCAGCCGCACCGGTTATACTCTTGCGCATGCACCCGGCACTGCGCTACTGGCTGTTCCAGCTGCCCGGCCTGGCCGTTTTGGTCATGCTGCTCGGCTTCGCACTGCGCCACGGCTGGATCACTATCGGGATGGCAGGGCTGGCCGTCACTTTGTGGATCGTCAAGGATGCCATCCTGTATATCCCCTGGTCCCGCAGCCTGCACCGGCGGCTGGTGCCCATGGGGCGCGATGCCCTGGTCGGCCGTGCCGGCACGGCCGTCAGCCGCATCGACCAGCAGCACGGGCATGTACGCGTCAATGGCGAAAACTGGCAGGCTACCTGCGCCGGCCCGAGTATAGAACCAGGCACGCGGGTACGCGTACGGGCCGTCGATGGCATGCAGTTACAAGTGGAACGCAATGACTGAACTTCCGGCCAGCCACCCCGGCAGGTATACTCGCCACCCTGCCCGGCCATACAATGTGTCTGACAGAAATTCTTAAAACTTAACACTGAAAACTTTAAACTCACGCGGCTGCGCCGCGTGCATGGGCCTGTAGCTCAGTTGGTTAGAGCAGGGGACTCATAATCCCTTGGTCGCAGGTTCGAGTCCTGCCGGGCCCACCATATTTCTCAATGAGTTATGGCAATATTTCGCCATAAACATAAAGACGAATATTTGCTCATGGGAAGCCCATGGAAAGACAGATCACCTGTCCAGACCAGATTGCGCGGAAAAACCCCACCGGATAACCCGCCCTGAACCACATTGCCCCAATGGCATGATACCCAGCCACAGCCTGTCGGAGAGTGTGGCGCAGCCTGGCCATGCCGGCTGCTTCAGACTGAGCCCTCGGGCCGCCGTCTCCGGGGCACCGGATTACCCGCATTGTCAAAACGCTGACGACGCCCCCAGACCACCAGCGCCGCGCCCAGGCCATACATCATCACCCCGTAAACAGCGGAAGGCATAGCCATGATGTAGGAATCGAGCAGGGTCAAGGTCACCATCAAGCCAATGGTGCCATTTTTCATCGCCAGCTCGATCGCCAGTGTCAGCACGTCCCGTCTGGAAATACCCGGTATCAGAGTAGCGGTAAAGCCCAGCGCCACACCGGTGAAATTGAGCGCCAGAGCTGCGGGTCCGGCGGATGCCAGCAAAGTATCCACCTCGCCGCGGGTCTGCCAGATGATGATCAAAACCAGGAAGGTCAGTACCATGACGCCGAATATGCTGACTGCGCGTTCAGCCTTGAGCGCCAGCTCCGGTCGCCGCGCACGCAGCATCATCCCCAGCGCCACCGGCAACAACACCACGATCAGCAACGTATTGACGCTGCGCCAGAAAGGCAGGCTCATCGGCACGTCCATATCCTGGGCAGTAAAGACGTTAATCGCCAGATTGGTAAACAACGGCAGGGTGACAATGGTGACGAAGCTGGCCACTACCGTCATGATGATCGACAGGGCGACATTACCGCGGGCGAGAAATGTGAGTACATTGGACATGCCGCCGCCGGGGCAGGCGGCAATGACGATCAGCCCCACCGCCAGCAAGGGCGGTAACTGCAAGAGCACCACCAGCCCAAAGGCCAGCACCGGCAGGATAAAAATCTGGGCGATGCTGCCTGCAATCATGGCACGGGGCCAGACCAGCACATTGCGGAAATCCCGCAGGGTCAGGGTCAGCCCCATGCCGGCCATGATGATGGCCAGAGAAATGGGCAGGCCCACATCAAGCAACGGATTGTGTTCCATGAATACTTCCGCCTGGAAATAACAAGGCCGGCGCAGTCAGAACAGGCCGACCTCCAAACGGGGCATAATACCCGCTTAATCATGCCCGGGCGAACATACAGTTTGTAGCCATACCGCCCCAGGGCTGATAATGACGCGATTGAGACCGGCCCGGAGAAAGCTTAGCCATGACCGATTCCCTGGTTCATCCCAGCGCATACATTGACCCGCAGGCCCGGATCGGAAACGGCGTTCGTATCCAGCCCTTTGCGGTAATTGAGGGCGAGGTGGAGATTGGCGATGGCAGCGAAATCGGGGCGCATGCCGTCATCCATCGCTGGACCCGTATGGGCCGCAATAACCGGGTGGGGCCCCATGCGGTCATCGGCGGCGCACCGCAGCATACCGGCTACGATGGCAGTGAAACCTGGCTGGAAATCGGTGACAACAACGTTTTTCGCGAAGGCATCACCATCAACCGGGCCATGGACCCGGAGCAACCCACCCGACTGGGCTCGGATTGCTACATGATGGCCTATGCCCACGTCGGTCATGATTGCCAGGTGGGCAATGGCGTGATTCTCACCAACAACATCTGTCTGGGTGGACATGTGGAAGTAGGCGAACGCACCGTCATCGGCGGGGGATCACTGGTGCACCAGTTCTGCCGCATTGGCAGCCTCACCATGGTCGCCGGTGATATTGCCGTGCGCAAGGACGTGATGCCCTACACCATGATCGCCGGCGAACCCCCGCGCCACTACCGCCTCAACAGCATCGGCCTGCGCCGCAACGGCATCAGCGGCGCCAATTACAAGGCTATTGAAAGCGCTTTTCGCCACCTGCGTGACGGTGGCGATATTACCGATGATGTACTGCCGGATACCCCTGAAATCACCCATCTGCGTGAGTGGTTTGCCAATGTCACCAAACGCGGGGTCTACGGCTTTTCCCGTGCCGACGCACGGGAAAAGCGTGATTAAGTGATTAGGTGATTACGTGGTTACGTCGCGGGATGGACTGCTGCAGACCGGGTAATCATGAGGTACGCGCCGATAGCGTCGTTTCTCAAATTCAATGAATTGTGCGGCGCAGCCGCACGCCAGCACGTAATCACTTAATCACTTAATCACGCTCACCGATCAACTTCCAGCTCAGCGAGCCGGCGATGAGCGCCACTACAAACACAAAAGGCTCCCACCAGCCGATCGCCATGGCGGCCAGCCCCGGCCCGGGGCAATAACCGCCAATGCCCCAGCCAATCCCGAACAGAGCGGCGCCACCAATCAGCCGGGCATCCAGATCCCGCCGTTCGGGCACGTAATAGCGCACATCAAACACAGGGCGGTCGCTGCCACGCATGATCAGCGTGCCGATGGCCGCCACCGCCAGCGCACCCCCCATCACCAGTGCCAGGCTGGGATCCCAGGCCCCGGCAATATCCAGAAAGCCCAGCACCTTCTCCGGGTTGATCATCTGAGAGATGGCCAGACCAAGACCAAACAGCACCCCGGCAATAAGGGCCAGAATTTCGCGTTTCATACCCCTACCCCCGCAATATGCCGAACCACATAAGTCGTCATGATCGCCACCAGCATGAAAATCCCCGTGGCCACGATGGAGCGCTGCGACAAACGGGAAATCCCGCAGACACCATGGCCACTGGTGCACCCCCCTCCCATGCGGGTACCCACACCGACAAGAAAACCGGCCGCTGCCAGCAACCACAACGGGAATCCTTCGCGCAATTCAAACGTCAACCCTGCCAGCCATACCCAGGCGCCCGCACCGAGCAATAGACCCAGCAAAAACAACCAGCGCCACGCGGTATCGCCTTGCGGGCGCTGCATGGCCATATTCAGGATACCGCTGATGCCGGCTACCCGGCCGTTAAACACCAGCAATAACAGGGCCGCCAGCCCGATCAGCACGCCCCCGGCCAGCGCCGACCAGGGCGTAAATTCAGCAATCTGGAACATATGTCCTCCGTTTTACTGAGTACGTGGTTAAGTGATTAGGTGATTACGTCGCGAGATGGATGGTTGCCGGATCGTGAAGCCGCGACATGCGCCGATAACAGTTCGCCTCCAATTCAATCATCCGTGCGGCAAAGCCGCACACCGACACTTAACCACCTGATCATTTAACCACTTAATAACGACGGGCTAACCCTGCGGGTTAGCCCGTAACCGGTTTTTCCGTCGGCTTGCCAAGCGTATCCACCGGCACCTTCAGATAGACTGTGCCGTTATCCTCGGGGGGCGGAAACTCCCCTGCACGGATATTTACCTGGATCGACGGCACAATCAGACGGGGCATGGCCAGACCGGCGTCGCGCTCATTGCGCAGCTGCACAAACTCCGCTTCCTTCTTGCCCTTGCCCACATGGATGTTGTCCCGCTTCTGCTCACCCACCGTGGTCTCGAACAGGGGCTCTCGACCCTCGGGCTGATAGTCATGGCACATAAACATGCGAGTATCATCCGGCAACTCGAACAATTTCTGGATGGAACGATACATCAACGCCGCATCGCCGCCGGGGAAGTCACAACGGGCAGTACCGGCATCCGGCATAAACAGGGTATCGCCCACAAACACCGCATCACCGACGTAGTAACTCATGCTGTCCGAAGTATGTCCCGGGGTATGAATCACCCGCGCCTCGATATTGCCCACGCTGAAGGTGTCACCATCACGGAAAAGATGATCGAACTGGGCGCCATCGGGCAGAAACTCCTTTTCGAAGTTGAAGATATTGCGAAAGCGCTCCTGAACCTGGCGAATGCCCTCGCCAATGGCGATCTTCCCGCCCACCGCCTCGCGGACCCTGGGCGCGGCAGCCAGGTGGTCGGCATGAGCATGGGTTTCCAAGACCCAGTCCACCTTCAGGTCGTGCTCGCGCACATAATCAATGATGGCCTGCACGCTGCCGGTGCCGGTGCGGCCGGATTTGGAATCAAAATCCAGCACCGCATCAATCACCGCGGCACGGCCGGTTTGCGGATCACTGACCACATACGACCAGGTCGAGCTGTCTTCGTGGAAAAATTCCTTTACCTGTGGCTGTTGCATCATCGCCTCCTGCAGCTTTGGTTCACGACGCATGAGCACACCATGCCACGGGCCTATATATTAGTCAATACTAATTTAGTATTTACTAATTAATAAGCACAGGCTAGAATCCACAAACATTCACCACAACTTCTGAATACAAGCCTATGCAAAGCACCGACACCGCAATGGACATGCAAACCATGGCCGAGCATGCCGGCGAGGCCACCCGTCTGCTCAAGGCGCTGGCCAACCACCACCGGCTGATGATTCTGTGCGTGCTGGTGGAAGGCCCGCATTCGGTCACCGAACTTAACCAGCGCGTGCCACTCAGCCAGTCCGCCCTCTCCCAGCACCTGGCGCGACTGCGCAGCGAAGGTCTGGTCAGCACCCGACGCGAGAGCCTGACCATCTTCTATTCACTGGCCGACCCCAACGCCCGGAAGATCATCCAGACCCTGCACGAACTGTATTGCTAGCCAGCGCTTCGCGCCGGCTGTTTTACGTGGTTA
>SLRW01000017.1 GCA_007130745.1 Gammaproteobacteria bacterium | reverse complement strand
CGCATGTGACCGTCCAGGCCGAAGGCCGAGCCGGGCACAAGCGCGACGCCGGCCTGTTCCAGCAGGTATTCACCCAGTTCCACGTCATTGTTCACCTTGTCGAGGCGATCAATTACACCCTGGAAGGAAGGGAAGGCGTAGAAAGTGCCATCTGAAGGCAGGCAGTCCACCCCAGGCAGCTCGTTGAGCCGGTGATGCACGAAGTCATGGCGTTCGCGGAAGGCGGCCACCATTTTATTGACTTCGTCGTGATCGCCGTTGAGCGCGGCCACGGAAGCGGCCTGAGAAAGCGAGGCCGGGTTGGAGGTGCTCTGGGATTGCACCTTTTTCATGGCCTTGATCAGCTCCGCCGGTCCGGCGGCATAGCCGACCCGCCAGCCGGTCATGGAATAGCCCTTGGAGACACCATTGATGACGATGGTGCGCTCCTTGAGCTCCGGCACGGCCATGGCGATATTGCTGAAGCCCTCATCGTTCCAGAGGATGTATTCGTAAATATCGTCACTGGCGATGAGGATATCCGGGTGTTGTTTGAGCACTTCGCCCAACGCCTGCAGCTCGGCGCGAGTATAGGCCACGCCGGTGGGATTGGAAGGGCTGTTCAGCACCAGCAGCCGGGTGCGCGGGGTGATCGCGGCTTCCAGTTGCTCGGGTGTGATCTTGAAGTTCTGGTCCATGCCGGCGCTGACCACCACCGGCTTGCCATCGGCGATCAGCACCATGTCCGGGTAGGAGACCCAGTATGGGGCAGGTATAATCACCTCGTCGCCGCTGTCGAGCAGCGCCTGGGCCAGGTTGAAAAAACTCTGCTTGGCTCCGCATGAGACCAGAATCTGGTCCGTCTTGTAGTCCAGGCTATTGTCGCGCTGGAGCTTGTCGATGACGGCTTGTTTCAGCGCCGGGGTGCCGTCAACGGGCGTGTACTTGGTCTCGCCGCGGGCGAGTGCGTCACTGGCGGCTTGCTTGATATGCTCCGGGGTATCGAAATCCGGCTCACCGGCTCCCAGACCAATGACATCCTGACCGGCGGCGCGCAGTTCGGCGGCGCGGGCGGTAACGGCCAGGGTAGGAGAAGGCTTGATTCTCTGGACGCGCTCGGAGAGTCGGATATTCAAGGGGCAACCTCAGCTGTGGTGGTTTGCGGGGCGCTGTATTCTAAGGGAATGCAGGCCCTCTGGCAAAGCCCGAGACGCGGCACATCAGTCAGCATTTCCTTGATCAAAGGAACACGGGATCAGCAATGAGTACCGGCTTTAGCTTGCAGTCGCAATACCGCCCGGCGGGTGATCAGCCCGAGGCCATCGCGGCCCTGGTGCAGGGGCTTGAAGACGGGTTGAGTCAGCAAACGTTGCTGGGGGTAACCGGTTCGGGCAAGACCTACACTATTGCCAATGTCATCGAGCGGGTGCAGCGCCCGGCCATCGTGCTCGCGCCTAACAAGACCCTGGCCGCCCAGCTCTATGGCGAATTCCGTGAGTTCTTCCCCCGCAACCGGGTGGAATATTTCGTCTCCTACTATGACTACTACCAGCCCGAAGCCTATGTGCCGGCCTCGGATACCTTCATCGAGAAAGACGCCTCCATCAATGAGCACATTGAGCAGATGCGCCTGTCGGCTACCAAGTCGCTGCTGGAGTACAGCGACACCATAATTGTCGCCAGTGTGTCCGCGATTTACGGTCTGGGGGATCCCGAGGCCTATTTGAACATGGTGTTGCATCTGATTCGCGGCGAGCGTATCGACCAACGCGAACTGCTGCGGCGGCTGGCCCAGTTGCAATACACCCGCAACGAAGTGGAACTGGTCCGCGGCGCCTACCGGGTGCGTGGCGAGGTGATCGATATTTATCCGGCCGACTCCGACCGCGATGCGGTGCGGGTAGAGTTGTTTGATGATGAAATCGAGGCGCTGTCGTATTTTGATCCGCTCACCGGCGAGGTGCAGCGCTCGGTGCCACGGTTGACCATTCATCCCAAGTCCCACTACGTAACGCCCCGCGAACGGCTGCTGGCGGCAATTGACCAGATCAAGCTGGAATTGAAACTACGCCTGGAGGAGCTGCGCGCCGCTGATCGTCTGGTCGAGGCCCAGCGCCTGGAGCAACGCACCCGTTTTGATATCGAGATGATGCTGGAGCTCGGTTACTGTCAAGGCATCGAGAATTATTCACGCTATCTTTCAGGGCGTGGTCCGGGCGAGCCGCCGCCCACCCTGTTTGACTACGTGCCGCCGGAAGCGGTGCTGATCATTGATGAGAGCCATGTCACCATCCCCCAGCTCGGCGGCATGTACAAGGGGGACCGCTCACGCAAGCAGACGCTGGTGGAATACGGTTTCCGTCTGCCCTCGGCGCTGGACAACCGGCCGCTGACATTCGAGGAGTTTGAGAGACTTGCGCCGCAGACTATTTACGTGTCGGCCACACCGGCGGATTACGAGCGCAAGCATTCCGGTCAGATCATTGACCAGGTGGTGCGTCCGACCGGCTTGCTGGATCCCAAAGTAGAAGTCCGCCCGGCCGGCACCCAGGTGGATGACCTGCTCTCCGAGGCGCGGCTTTGTGGTGAGGCGGGCCAGCGGGTGCTGGTTACCACCTTGACCAAACGTATGGCCGAGGACCTGAGCGAATATCTTCAGGAACACGGCATCCGGGTGCGCTACATGCATTCGGATATTGATACGGTAGAGCGCACCGAAATCCTGCGCGACCTGCGTCTGGGCGAGTTTGACGTGCTGGTGGGCATTAACCTGCTGCGCGAGGGGCTGGATCTGCCCGAAGTAGCCCTGGTGGCCATTCTGGACGCCGACAAGGAAGGCTTTCTGCGCTCGGATCGTTCGCTGATCCAGACCATTGGCCGCGCGGCGCGCAACGTCGAGGGCCGGGCCATACTTTATGCTGACCGTATGACCGGCTCCATGGAGCGCGCCATTGGTGAAACCGAGCGGCGGCGTGCCCGTCAGATGGCGCATAACAAGGAATACGGGATTACCCCGCAGGGGATTCGCAAGGCGGTGGCCGATATTATGGAAGGCGCGCGCAGCAGCGCCACACGTGGTCGAGGCAGTCGCCTCGCCGACAACACCACCGATGTCGCTCCGGCCCTGTCGCCGGAAGAAGCACTGCGCGAAATCAGCCAGCTGGAGCAGCGCATGCTCAAGCATGCCCGTGATCTGGAATTCGAGGATGCCGCAAGGTTGCGGGATGAGATTGACCGGCTCAGGCAACGCAGTCTGCTGGCGCCGCCTGAGCCCGTGACACAATTCGAAGACAGGGGGTAGATCTTATGGTGATAGCGCAATTCTGGACGCGGTCTCCGGGCGTACTGCTTGCCACCGGATGTTTACTGGCCGGCGCCGGCATGTCGAAGGCGCTTGCCGGGGAAGATGCCACTGAGCTGGAGCCCGTGACCGTGACCGCCGAACGCCTGGCCCAGCCGGTGGCGGAGCTGCCTGGCTCGGTGTCACTGGTGGATACGCACACCATTGCCCGCGCCACCCAGGGCATTGCCCTGGATGAAGCCCTGGCCGGGGTGCCCGGCGTATTTGCCCAGAACCGCTACAATTTTTCCCAGGATGTGCGCGTGTCCATACGTGGTTTCGGCGCTCGCTCGCCCTTTGGTATTCGCGGCATCCGGGTGTTGCTGGACGATATCCCCGAAACCCTGGTTGATGGCCAGTCGCAGGTAGACATGATTGATCCTTTTGCGCTGGCGCGCATGGAAATCCTGCGCGGACCCTCGGGGGCGCTGTATGGCAATGCTTCGGGCGGGGTGATGCGGCTGTATACCCGTCCGGGTGAAGCGGGAGGTGAGTTCGAAGTGGAGCAGGCCGGCGGCCAGCACGGCATGCGCCGCACCGGCGTGCGTGCCGGCAATCAGAAGGGGCCGTGGAACTGGGCGACGAGTATTTCGGATTTCAGGCTGGACGGTTACCGGGATCACAGCCAGGCCGAACGACGCAATCTCAATGCCCGAGCCAGTTACGAATTTGACGCCCAGTCTTCGCTGACGGCGCTGTTCAGTTACGTGGATGCACCGGACACGCAGGACCCGGGGTCACTGACGCAGGCCGAGGTTGAGGACAATCGTCGCCAGGCACGGCCACAGAGCCTGACATTTAACGGTGGCCAGTCGGCCGAGCAGGGGCGGCTGGGTTTGATCTACGAGCTGCGTCCCGATGAACGTCAGCGTCTGGAGTTGCGCGGCTTTTACCTGCAGCGCAGCTTCGACAACCGCCTGCCCTTCGAAAACGGCGGCATGGTTGAGTTTGAGCGTGATTTTGGCGGTGGCGGGATCCAGTACACGCGGCTGGACCGCATTGCCGGGCGGGATAACCAGCTCGTTATCGGGCTGGATCTTGAGCGCCAGCGCGATGATCGCCAGCGCTATGACAATGAACAGGGCCAGCGCGGCGATTTACGTCTGGACCAGATTGAAAGCGCATTGGGCGCCGGCCTGTATCTGCGCAATGTTACCGCCCTGACGCCGCGCTGGGATTTGAGCCTGGGTGCGCGTTATGACGACATCGAATTCGAAATTGATGATCGTTTTCTGGCCGATGGTGATGATTCCGGTGAGCGACGTTTCACGGAGGCCAGCTGGTTTGTCGGCACCGGGTTGAAACTGACTGCCGCTCATCGTGCCTTTGCCAATGTCGGAACTTCCTTTGAAACTCCCACCTTCACCGAATTCGCCAATCCGGGCGGCGGTGGTTTTAACCCGGATGTGGAGCCGGAGCAGGCCGAAAGCCTGGAGCTGGGCTTGCGCGGGAGCGTGGCGGACAATCTCGACTACGAACTGACCGGTTTCATGGTGCGGGTGGACGATGAGCTGGTCTCTTTCCAGGACGCCGGTGGCGGACGGGATTTTTTCCGCAACGCCGGGCGCACCGCGCGGGATGGCGTGGAGCTGGCCTTTGATCTGGCGATGGGGGGCAGCGCCTGGTTCCACGGCATGCTCAGCGCCGGGCGTTTTGAGTTCCGGCGTTTCGAGGCCGATGGTGAGGATTACAGCGGCAATCGCATTCCCGGTTTGCCCGAGGAACAGGCCTTTTTCGAGTTTGGTGTGGGCCGGGATCAGCCCTATATGGCTGCGATCAATGTGCACCTCACCGGCGATCTGTACGCCGATGACGCTAATGAAACACGCGTTTCCGGGCACAGCGTGGTCAATGCCCGCACCGCCTGGCGTTGGGCCAGGGGGCAATGGCATGTAGAACCCTGGGCGGGGCTCAACAACATCACCGACGAGCAGTACAACAGCAATGTCCGCATTAATCAGTTCGGCGGACGCTTCTTTGAGCCGGCACCGGAGCGCAACTGGCATGCGGGGGTGAATG
>SLRW01000037.1 GCA_007130745.1 Gammaproteobacteria bacterium | reverse complement strand
CTGGCCGGGCAGTGATTCGGAACTCGCCCCGCTGCTGCTGATGGCCCACTACGATGTAGTGCCGGTTGAAAGCGACAGTCAGACCAACTGGACCTACCCACCATTCGCCGGCACGGTAGCTGACGGCTATATATGGGGTCGTGGCGCACTGGATAACAAAAGCGGCGTTACCGGGTTGCTTGAAGCGGTAGAGCTGCTGCTTGCAGAAGGCTTTGAACCCCGCCGAACCCTGTTCCTGGCTTTTGGCCACGATGAGGAAATTGGCGGATTTTCTGGTGCCCGAAAGATTGCGGAACAACTTGAGGCCAGAGGCATCGAGCTGGCTGCGGTGATTGATGAAGGCGGCCTTATCGTGCCCGACAGTGGCCTCATCGGGGCGCCGGTGGCGCTGGTGGGTACAGCAGAAAAGGGCTATCTCAGCCTGCGCCTGTCCGTAAAGGGCGGTGGCGGACATTCATCCCAGCCGCCGGCACTGACCGCTGCGGGACGCCTGGCGCGCGCGATTGACCGCGTCCAGTCCTCACCCTTCCCCGCCCGGCTGGAAGCCCCCACCCACGACATGCTGCGTTATACCGCCGCTGAGGCCGGGCTGCTACAACGCATGGCCATTGCCAACGAATGGCTGTTCCGCCCCCTGTTGCTGCGCACCCTGGCAGAAGACCCTGCCACCAACGCCATGATTCGCACCACCATCGCGCCGACCATGCTGCGTGGTTCGGACAAGGACAATGTGCTGCCGCTCCGTGCTGAGGGGGTAATCAACTTCCGGTTGCTGCCTGGCGATACACGTGAAGATGTGATCAAACACGTTAGTGAAGCCATTGCCGACCCCGAAGTAGATATTACTGCGCTCGGCACTTTCGGTACCGACCCCTCACCAGTCAGCCCCGTCGATGATCCGGTTTTCAGAACCCTCGCCGGCACTATCAGGCAGATTCACCCCGAAGCCGTGGTTGCCCCTTACCTGGTCGTCGGCGCCACCGATTCGCGTCACTACCAAAAGCTGACGTCACGCGTTTACCGCTTCATGCCCTTCGTGGTGCCAGCCGGCGACATCAGCGGCATCCACGGCACCGATGAGCGACTCGCCATCGACAGCTATATTGACGGCATTCGCCTGTACCGGCAGTTGATTCTCAACCTGGATGAGGCCCGCCCCTGAATCAGCCGCCGGCCGCGCGATCCTTGCCGTCCGACTTGGCCTGGAACAGAGCCAGGTCGGCTGCGGCCACCGCGTCCTCAGTCAGGGGCGCGTAGCCTACACTGGCCGTCACCCGAACATCCTGCCCGCCAGCGTGAACCGAGGCCTCGCGTATAGCTGAACCCAGGCGTTCAGCCACCTGCATCGCCGCCGCCTGATCCGTGCCCGGCAAAAACACCAGAAACTCGTCTCCGCCCCAACGCGCCGCCACATCGCCCTGACGCAGCGCGCTTTCGATCTGGCGCGCAATAGACACCAGCAAGGCATCACCCGCCTGGTGACCATGGAGGTCGTTCACCGTCTTGAAGTCATCCAGATCAATAAACAACAGCGCGCCCCGGTCGCCCCCCTTCCGCGCGGCCAGGCGTTCATGGATCATGGCATCGATATAACGCCGTGAATGCAGGCGCGTGAGGTCATCGTGAATCAGCTCATTGTTCAGCCGCCGGATTTCCCGATTGTGCACCTCGTTGCGCTCCAGAAGATCGGCATAGGTGGTGGCAAATACGCCGGCGGCACTGAGATGAAACAGAGCAAAGCCAGCCCATGACACAGGCGAATCGAACAAAATGATGCCGGCCTCGCGCAACATATCGATCATTGGTGTGGCCGCCAATATCACCAGAGCAATACAGTGGATCGTCCAGAACGGCCGGTAGCGACCCAGGCGCAAGGCGCCGCGCAGCACCGTCACCGTCAGATAGCCCACCAACAACAGTGGCACCGGAAAGTACAACAGCGCCCCCGGGCCATAGTCGGCCCGGATGGCGTTATCCATGATGATCATCTCGGGACTGGCCAACACCCCCACCGGCGCCGGCAACCAGGGCAGCACGGCAGCCAGTACCGATACCCCGCCCAGAATTGCCAGGCTGCGCCGCCATCGCCATGTCTCGCCCTCAAGCAGCAATACATGCATGAAAATATAGGCAAAGCCACACAGCGGTGCGGCCGCCAGCGCCAGCCGGTAATAAACCAGCGCATCATTCGGCTGTTCAAAATGATAGGCCAGCCGGATCATGGCCACGCTAAGCAGGTAAACTGCAGCGGCCAGGCTGGCCAGGGCATAGGAAGTCGGCAGCATGAAGTAGCGATCCAGCTGCCGATAGCGCATGAAGGCGAACAGTCCGGCCACCAGAAAAGCGGCCGTGCACAACCACGCCGTTGAAAACAGCGCATTCATATAAAAATAATCGATCAATTCCATGACCCAGACCTGTGGTGCCTGGCTTAGCCAGGCATTACAGACATCCATGCAAAAAAGGCCATCGCATCAGGGACGGCCTCACCCCGAATGTTTAGTATAACTTGATTAAAACAAATCGGTTACACCCCGGAGCAACCGTCGAGGCAATAACCCGTCGACAACCGGGAAAAAACACAACGGGGAAAGTGGTGGCCAGGGAGAGAATCGAACTCCCGACACCGTGATTTTCAGTCACGTGCTCTACCGACTGAGCTACCTGGCCGCATACGCAGAGGCGCTATTAAACCGACCATAAGCGCCGCCGTCAAGGAAGCACGCCATTAGTTTGCCCAGAGGGCGCCCAGAAGACGCTGCACCGGTGCCGGCATGCCGTAGTGCTCACGGGCATCCGGCCCGATCCACGCCAGCCCCTGCTCACCCAGCGCAGCGGGCGCCTGTTCCAGCCTCACATGCAATGGCCGCAGCAACAACCGGAAATGAGTGAACTCATGGACTATGCTCTCAGCCTCGCCAGGCGCCGTGCCCGGGCTACCCAGAGATTGATTACACCATTGCCCGGCCTGCCCCGGCTCCGGGACTTCCGGCAGGCTCCACAGGCCAGCCCACACACCGGCGGCCGGACGCCGTTCCAGCAATACCTCATCCGCCTGGTTGCGCACGATCAGTACGCAGATCTCGCGTGTGGGGCGCTCACGACCCGGTCGCGATCCGGGGAATTCAGCTTCACGGCCCTGCGCCCGGGCCTCGCAACCATCGGCAACCGGGCAGGCCTCACACTGCGGTCGGCGGCGGGTGCACAGCGTCGCACCAAGATCCATGATGGCCTGGGTATAGGCCGCCACGTCTTTTGCTGGCGTATGTGCTTCGGCCAGCGCCCACAACCGGCGTTCCACGGCCGCACGACCGGGCCATCCGGGCACGGCATGATAACGACACAACACCCGCTTTACATTGCCATCCAGAATCGCGTGACACCTCCCTGCCGACAAGGCGGCAATCGCCGCAGCGGTGGAACGACCAATACCGGGCAACTCTTGCAGGCTTTCAACCTCATCCGGAAATACGCCGTTATGTTCCGCAGCTACCTGGCGGGCGGCGGCGTGAAGATTGCGGGCACGGGCGTAGTAGCCGAGCCCGGCCCACAGCGCCAGCACTTCGTCCAGCGAGGCCTGCGCCAGTGCCGACACATCGGGAAAGCGCGCCATGAAACGCTTGTAATAGGGGATCACGGTGCCGACCTGGGTTTGCTGCAGCATGATCTCAGACACCCAGACCCGGTAGGGCGTGGGCCGCTGCTGCCAGGGCAGGTCATGGCGCCCTTCACAGGCATGCCAGGCCAGCAACTTGCGGGCAAAAGCATCCATCAGGGTAAAAACTGGCGCAGTCGGTCCCGGGCACGCTGCTCGATTTGCTCGCGCTGGCGCGCCAGTTCGCGCTCTGCCCGTTCACGCAGGCGCTCCTGTTCACGCCGCAATTCTTCCCGGGCACGGGCTTCCAGCACATCATCCAGCGGCACACTCACAGAAGGATCCAGCAGGGGCCCGCGCAATCTCACGGGTACCGGCACCCCGCGCAACTCCCGCAAATAACGGTCAATGCCACGGCCGGTATCGTCAATGAATTCCACCGTCAGGACATAATCCAGCCGCTCGCGCACCAGATCGATCCGACCCTCGCCACTTCCCCGCATGACCGGAGAACGCACTGTCAGATCATTGTTGCACAATACCCCTTCATTGATGCGGCCACTGCCGCGGGCCTCGCCAATCTCGGTGGCCACAGCCTCGCGCTCCGGGTCGGGGTCATGCCCCCGGTAACGGAGATAGGCATCATTGACGCGCCGGGCCAGGTCAAACTCGTGCAAGTAGCCCTCCTCGAAACTGAAAACCACATCCCCGCCAAGGGTACGCTTGAGCGCCCCGCTATCGGCACCCATACCCGCGACATCCAGCCGCAGATTCAACACACCACTGAGATACTCCTGCGCCAGCAGATCACGCGCCAGCGGCGCCGCCTGTATGGCCTGAAGCTCCAGCATCAATCCCAGCGCTGGCGAATGGCCGGGCCGACCATCCAGGCGCAGCTCCGCCAGCAGATTGCCGTCATAAAACCCGGCGCTGATCGGTGCAATTCTCAGTACCGAATCGCGGTTGATGGCGCGCATGTCGAACGTACTGAAATCCATCTCCGCCAGCCGCAGGGCATCAATTTCCAGCCGCAGGTCAAAATCCGCCAGCGGCAACAACTCCAGCGGCAATTCAATATCATCCGGCAGCAACGGGGGCGGCGACTCCGGCTCAGGGTCTTCCGGAGGCGGCAAGTAGCGATCCGCATCAAGCTGATCCAGTTGCACCCGCGAGACAATCCAGACCGGCTCACCAGGCTCGATCAGGCCGCTGCCTCGCACACGGGTGTCATCAAACGTGAATTGCACATCGGAGACGCCCAGTCGTTCGGCCGTGCCGTGGATGCGCAGGCGGCCACTGGCGCTGGCAAGAGCCTGTTCGTCGGCCATGGGGGGCAAGGCCAGCGCCAGTCTGTCAGCCACCCGACGCGGGGAGAATTCAACGATCGACAGCGGCAGATCCATGACCGGCAGTTCCTCCGTGAGGCGGCTCAGGCGCAGTTCCCCGGCCATCTGCAGGCCGGCAAAATCCAGCCGCAAAGCCTCGAATCGGGCGCTGTCTTGCTCAATATCCACCGAGATATCGCTGGCCACTTGCAGCAACTGCTCGCCGCCGGGCACGTCGTCACCGCTCAGGCTCGCCTCCAGCCGCAGTTCATCCAGGGCATAGCGGCCTGCGCGCGGATTCGCCATGAGTGCGCCTTCAAGCGCCACCGCGGCCGTCAACGCCGGCTTTTCCATACTGAGCACGAAATCCGAGTCCACCGCGAATGGCTCGGCCAGCACAATGCGTCCGCTGAGCAGATTGAAATTCTCAAGCGCCAGACGCGTGTCGGTTTCACGGTCATCCCAGCGCACCCG
>SLRW01000108.1 GCA_007130745.1 Gammaproteobacteria bacterium | reverse complement strand
TGCTACCCGAGCTGGACCTGGACGACGGCGTCGTACCAATTCAGCCAGACCTGGAGCCTGAGGATAATGGTAACGAGGGCGAGTGAGTCCGACGCCTGGCCCGAACAGGCTCAGGACGCCAGCGAGGATAACTCGCCCGGGGTCACGGAGCCGGCTGCCGAAGCCGCCCCCGAGACAGACCCGGGCGAAACACCGGAAACCGATGAACAGACCGGTATCCGGCGCCCCGGCTTTGCCTTCTCCCGCCGCCATGGCGTACTGGTGCGCACTATCCCCAATCACGACGGCAGCGTCCCGGTGCTGTGCCGGGCCGGTTTCGACCCCCGGGTAATTGCCGAGTTGCGCCGTTCGGTCGGCCAGCCGCTGGCCCTGGAAACCATCGACGCCCCCACCTTCGACCGCGAACTGCAGGCCACTTACGAAGGCGCCTCCAACCAGGCCATGCAGATGATGGAGGACCTGGACGACGAGGACAGCGATCTGGCCTCGCTGGCCCAGCACATGCCGGAACCCCAGGATCTGCTGGAAAGCGAGGATGATGCGCCTATTATCCGCCTGATCAACGCCCTGCTCACCGAAGCGATCAAGGAAAATGCTTCGGATATCCATATCGAGCCCTTCGAGAACCGCATGATTGTCCGCTTCCGTGTGGACGGCGTCCTGCGCCAGGTCATCGAACCGCAACGGGTGATGGCGCCGTTGCTGGTCTCTCGCATCAAGGTCATGGCCAAGCTGGATATCGCCGAAAAACGCCTGCCGCAGGACGGGCGCATCTCCCTCAAGGTGGCCGGGCGCGCGGTGGATGTGCGCGTCTCCACCCTGCCCTCCGGGCATGGTGAACGCGTGGTGCTGCGACTGCTGGACAAGCAGGCCGGCCGCCTGACCCTGGACAACCTGGGCATGGCGGCTGAAGCCAGAAAAACCATGGACGAGCTGATCCAGCGACCCCACGGGGTGATCCTGGTCACTGGCCCCACCGGCTCGGGCAAAACCACCACGCTGTATGCCGCGATCACGCGCATCAACGACAGCAGCCGCAACATCATGACCGTCGAGGACCCCATCGAGTACTACCTTGACGGCATCGGCCAGACCCAGGTCAACACGCGCGTGAACATGACTTTTGCCCGCGGCCTGCGCGCCATTCTGCGCCAGGATCCGGACGTGGTGATGGTGGGTGAGATTCGCGACTTCGAGACTGCGGAAATTGCCGTGCAGGCGAGTCTTACCGGCCACCTGGTGTTGTCTACCCTGCATACCAACACCGCCATAGGTGCCGTCACGCGCCTGCGTGACATGGGTGTGGAGCCCTTTCTGCTCTCATCCAGTCTGGTGGGGCTGCTGGCACAGCGCCTGATCCGGCTACTGTGCCCGGAATGCCGCCAGCCCTACACCGCCGATGCCGAGGAATGTCGCCTGCTGGGCGTAGACCCCAAAGATCCCCCCACGCTGCACCACGCCGGCGAATGCGAGGCCTGCAACCATACCGGCTACCAGGGCCGTAACGGCATCTACGAATTGATCCCCGTGGACGAAACGCTGCGCCGCATGATCCACGCCAACGCCAGCGAACACGAAATGGAGACGCACGCCCGCCAGTTCTCGCCCTCTATTCGTGATGACGGTATCCGGCACATCCTCGCCGGCAACACCACGGTGGAGGAAGTCCTGCGCGTGACCACGGGCGACTAGCGCAATGGGAGCCTACGAATACGCTGCACTGGACCGCACGGGGCGCGAGAGCAAGGGCGTCATGGAGGGCGACACGCCCCGCCAGGTGCGCCAGATTCTGCGTGAGCAGGGCCTCATACCGATCCAGGTCGACGAAATTGCCCGCAACAACAAGGCGGGCGATGCCACCGGTGGTGGCGCACTTCGCGGCAGCTCCTGGCGCAGCATCAGCGCCAATGACCTGGCTCTGGTGACCCGACAGCTGGCCACTCTGGTACGCGCCGCCCTGCCCATTGAGGAGGCCCTGCTGGCGGTCTCCCAGCAAACCACCCGGCCGCGCATCAAGAGTATTCTCATCGCCGTACGCTCCCGGGTGATGGAAGGACATACCCTGGCTTCGGGTCTGGCCCAGTTCCCGCGCGTGTTTCCGGAGCTCTATCGCGCTACCGTGGCCGCCGGCGAACAGGCCGGCCAACTCGAAAACGTGCTGGAACGCCTGGCCGATTACACCGAGAACCGCCAGGAAATGCGCAACCAGATGATGCTGGCCACCATCTACCCTGCCCTGTTGCTATTGGTGTCACTGGGGATTGCCCTGTTTCTGGTGACCTACATCATGCCGCAGGTGGTCGACGTCTTTGATACCCGCGATCAGCAACTGCCGCTGCTGACCACAGCCCTGATCGGCCTGAGTGAATTCCTGCGCAGCTGGTGGTGGCTGTTAACGCTGGTGCTGGTGGGCGGAACAACCGCTCTGGTGCTGTGGCTACGCCAGCCCGGCCCGCGCCGGCGCTTTCACAATTTGCTGCTGCGGCTGCCGTTGGTCGGGCGACTCACGGCCGGTTTCAACGCCGCCCGTTTCGCCCGTACCCTGAGCATTCTTAACGGCAGCGGCGTGCCGGTACTGGAAGCCATGCGCATTGCCGGTCAGGTGGTGGTCAATATCCCCATGCGCGAGGCAGTAGAAGTGGCCAGTCGCAAGGTGCGCGAAGGTGGCAATATCAGTCGTGCGCTGGGCGCCAGCAAGCTGTTCCCGCCCATGACCATTCACCTGATCGCCAGTGGCGAATCCAGTGGCCGGCTGGACGAGATGCTGGAACGCGCTGCCCAGAACCAGGAGTCGGAAGTGACCAGCCTGGTACAGGGCATGACCGCGGCCATGCAGCCGCTTGTGATTCTGATCATGGGGGGGATCGTGATGATTATCGTCGCCGCGATTCTGTTGCCGATTTTCCAGCTCAACCAGCTGCTCGGCTGAAACCGGCCAGGAAATGCTGCAAATAAACGCGACAGAACCCGGTGAGACGTGACGAATTGATCCGTATTTCCCTAGCCTGTCTGCCCGGCCTCACCCAGCGCCGAGGCCACCCGGTCGCCGATGCTGCGCGGCACCTCACGGCGTACTTCCAGAACAGCCATGCGAATGGCATTGGCAAAGGCGAAACTGTCGGCACCGCCGTGACTCTTGACCACAATCCCCTGTAGACCCAGCAGACTGGCGCCGTTATAGGCGCGCGGATCCATGCGGGTACGCAGTGCGCTGAGCACCGGCCAGGCGCCCAGCCCGGCCAGACGGGTGTACCAGTTGCGGGAGAACTCCTCGCGGATGTAATGACTGACCATGGTGGCCAGGCCTTCGCTGGTCTTCAGCGCCACATTCCCTGAGAAGCCGTCGCAAACCACCACGTCCACCGCCCCGGTGTAGATGTCGTTGCCTTCTACAAAACCGACGTAATTAAGATCGCTGTTGCTGATCAGCTCGCCGGCTTTTTTCACCCGCTCAACGCCCTTGCCCTCTTCCTCGCCTATATTAAGCAGCCCCACGCGAGGCTCCGGGACATCATTAACCGCCGAGGCAAGCACCGAGCCCATCACCGCAAACTGGAACAGCTGCTCGGAATCGCAATCGGCATTGGCGCCCAAATCAAGCATATGGGTATGCCCGCGCAGGGAAGGAATGGCCGAAAGAATGGCCGGACGGTCTATGCCGGGGATGGTTTTGAGCACAAAGCGTGCGGTCGCCATCAGTGCGCCGGTATTGCCGGCGCTGACGCAGGCATTGACGTCGCCGTGCTTGACCATGTCGATGGCCACGCGCATGGAGGAGTCTTTCTTGTAGCGCAGGGCTCTGGATGGCGCCTCGTCCATGGCCACGGTTTCGCTGGCATGGCGAATGGCAAGCCGGGGATTATTGCCGGCCTTGTGGTTTTCAAGCTCCCGCCTGAGCGCCGACTCATCGCCGACCAGCACCAGCTCAAGATCACGGTGCGCCTTGAGTGCACTGAGTGCGGCCGGTATCACCACCGACGGCCCGAAATCGCCGCCCATGGCATCCAGCGAGATGCGAAGGGATTCGCCAGCCAACTGCCTGCTCCCGACGGAATGTCACACCGCATCCGGCCCGGGGGGCCGGATAGCGACGGTTATTCCTCGTCGTTTTCCACGTCCGCTACCACCTTGCGGCCGCGATAATAGCCGCCTGCGGTCACATGGTGACGGATATGGGTTTCACCCGAGGTCGGGTCCACCGACAGGGTCGGCCCGCGCAGGGCATCGTGGGAACGGCGCATGCCGCGCTTGCTGCGGGTCTTGCGATTCTGCTGTACGGCCATTTCAAACTCCGTCTGGGTCAGTCTTTCTGAGTCAATCCTTACGCTTGAGCCGGGCCAGATCTGCCAGTGGATGTGGCTCACGCGTATCGGGTTCGTCCTGCCTGTCGTCTTCGCCGCCGCTGAACTGCGGTGGCGTACAGGCCTCGTGTGCTTCATGCCGGGCCACCAGTGGCAGGGAGAGAATCATCTCGTCCTCCACCAGTCCGGCCAGCGCCACCGGCGACTCCTCCATCAGGTAGGGGTCATGCCCGGCGGCGATATTGGGGAACTGTGCCTCACTCCAGACGCACTCCCAGGCCATCGACCGCTGCACCTGAATGCTCACCGGAGCAAGGCAGCGCTGACACTGCATCACCACGGTCGCTACGAGCTCGCCGGTGATCATCTGGCGATTCTGATCGTCGCGTACGAAGTGGAGATTGTACTCGACCTCGCCTTTGTTCTCGACCAGCATCTCGCCCAGGCGGTCCATCGTCTGCAAAGGCAAGCGGCCCTGCAGTTGCCTGCCCGCGGCAATCAACCGCGCCACGTTCACCATTTCCGGCTGTCTGGCGGACATAAGCGCGCCATGATAGAGGGCGGCGCGCCCCTTGTCAAAAGCATTGTTTTTCGTAAGCTGCTGTTTTTTATGCCATGATGCCGGACGCCAGAACGAATTGATCAGCGTTTCCTTAAAAACCGGACCAGACCATGAAGCAGAAGGACGCCGAATACGCCACCATCCCGCTCGTGCTGGCCTCTACTTCGCCATTCAGACGGGAACTGCTGGAGCGCCTGCAACTGCCGTTTGAGTGCGTCGCGCCGGAGGTGGACGAAACGCAGGCAAGGGATGAAACTGCGCCCGCACTGGTGGTACGACTGTCCCGCGACAAAGCCCGGGCCGGCGCCCGCCTGCGTCCGGATTCACTGGTGATTGGCTCTGACCAGGTGGCTGTGTGCGATGGACAGATTCTGGGCAAACCCGGCAGCGAGGCGCGGGCGATTGAACAGCTGTCGTTACTGTCCGGCAAGGAAGTGTGTTTTCATACCGGGCTGTGCGTACTCCATGCCCCCGGCGACCGATACCACGAATGCGTGGTAGATACCCGGGTGCGGGTACGTCAGTTGGCGGC
>SLRW01000100.1 GCA_007130745.1 Gammaproteobacteria bacterium | reverse complement strand
GAGGACGACCCGGCATGAGCCTGTACGACACCATGACCGGCGCCGCGCCGCGACAGGGCTCGCTTTCGCGCGCCCTGCAAAGCGTGCACATTGATATCCCGCTACTGGCGCTGATTGCCCTGGTCTCGCTGGCCGGCGTGGCCATTCTCTACAGCGCCAGCGGCGAGAGCACCACCATGGCCACTCGCCAGTTGATTCGCCTGGGTATCGGCTTTGGTGTACTGCTACTGATGGCGCAGATCCCGTCGAGCAATCTGCGCCTGTGGGCGCCCTGGATTTTCATCCTGGGGGTGGTCCTGCTGATCGTGGTGATGTTCTACGGCGATGTGGGCAAGGGCGCCCAGCGCTGGCTGAATCTCGGCTTTGTGCGCTTCCAGCCATCCGAGTTGATGAAACTGGCCGTGCCCATCATGGTCGCGTGGTATTTCCACGAGCGGGTGCCACCACCACGACTGGGGCAGGTGTGCGCGGTGCTGGTGATTATTGCCATTCCGGTGGGGCTTATTGCCGCCCAGCCGGACCTGGGCACCTCGCTGCTGGTCGCTGCGGGCGGCCTGTTTGCCCTGTTCCTGGCCGGTTTGCGCTGGCGCATCATTGCCTTCATGGCGGCACTGCTGGCGGCGTTGGCGCCACTGGCGTGGTTTTTCTACCTGCATGATTATCAACGTCAGCGAATTTTGTCTTTCATCAATCCGGAACAGGATCCGCTGGGCGCCGGCTATCACATTATCCAGTCCAAGATTGCGATTGGTTCCGGCGGACTGTTCGGCAAGGGCTGGCTTAATGGCAGTCAGGCCCACCTGCAGTTTCTGCCCGAACGCTCCACTGATTTCATCTTTGCCGTATTCGCCGAGGAATTCGGCCTGCTGGGCGCGCTGTTGATGCTTGGGCTGTATTTGCTGATCATCGCCCGGGGGCTGCATATTTCGCTGCTGGCGCAGAGCACTTTCGAACGATTGCTGGCCGGCAGTATCAGCATGACCTTTGCCGCCTATTTGCTGATCAACGTGGGGATGGTGGCCGGCCTGTTGCCGGTGGTTGGCGTGCCGCTACCGCTGGTCAGTTATGGCGGCACATCGCTGGTGACGCTGATGGCCGGTTTCGGTATTCTCATGTCCATTCATACGCGCAGAAGCCTGATCGCGCACTGACAAGGTAACCCTCTGATGATGCCGAAACTGACACCGTGGCGTACACCCGCAATTCCGGCGCTGATTGCCGTCTTGTTGCTCGCGCCTGCCGTGGCCATGGCACAACCGGTCAACAGCCAGGCCGAGCGTGATCAATTCATCCAGCGCATGAGTAGCGAACATGGCTTTGATGCCGATGAGCTCCGACAACTGCTGACTGAGGCGCAGGTGCGCGAAGACATCCTGGAGGCCATGCGCCGCCCGGCCGAGGCACGCCCCTGGCACGAGTATTACCCCATTTTCCTGACCCGCGACCGGGTACGCGGCGGAGTACGCTTCTGGCAGGAGAATGCCGAAACGCTGGAACGCGCCAGTGAAGCATATGGTGTGGCCCCGGAAATTATCGTTGCCATCATTGGCGTGGAAACCAGCTATGGCAGCTATACCGGGCGCTACCGGGTGCTGGATGCCCTGGCCACGCTGGGTTTCGAATATCCGCCACGGGCCGCTTTCTTCCTGCGCGAACTGGAGCAGTTCCTGATCCTTGCCCGCGAACTGGACATGCCACCCCAGCGGGTACGCGGCTCCTACGCCGGCGCCATGGGCATGCCCCAGTTCATCTCCAGCAGCTATCGCCACTATGCCGTGGATTTCAACCGCGACGGGCGCATCGATTTATGGAATAACCATGCCGACATCATTGGCAGCGTGGCCAACTATTTTTCCCGCCATGGCTGGCATGACGGCGGCACTGTAGTCATCCCCACTCGCGGCAAACTCGACAACCCGGATGATTTCGACCTGCGCCAGCGTGAACCGGGCTATACCCTGGGCGAACTGCGGGCCAACGGGCTGCAAACCGACAAGGATTACCCGGATGACACGCCGGTCACCGTGATCCGGCTGGAAACCGCCGAGGACGAATACCAGTACTGGGCGGGGCTGAATAATTTCTATGTGATTACCCGCTATAATCACAGCAAGCTCTACGGCATGGCGACTTATTTGCTCAGCCAGCAGATCCGCGAGGCTGTGGAAGCACAAGACAATGCTGGTACCTGACTCCCCGCGTACACTGCTGACACTCGTGCTGGTCGCTATCCTGGCGGTCGGCTGCGGGCGGGCCGACTGGGCTGATGGTGACCGCGATCATGCGCCACCGCCGGGCTCCGGCCCTGATCCGGCTTCAGTCCGCGACCCGGTGCCCCGCGATGAACCCCGCAGCCGCTACGGCAACCCGGACAGCTACGAGGTATTCGGCAAGACCTATTACGTGAAGGATACGGCCGAGGGTTATGTGGAACGTGGCATCGCCTCCTGGTATGGCACCAAGTTCCATGGCCGACGCACCTCCAGCGGTGAACCCTACGATATGCACGCCATGACCGCCGCGCACAAGACCCTGCCACTACCGACCTATGTGCGGGTGACTCACCTGGAAAACGGCAAGAGCATCATCGTACGGGTCAACGATCGCGGCCCCTTTGTGGATGACCGCATCATCGATCTGTCCTACACCGCTGCCCAGCGCCTGGACATGGCCGACGCCGGCACGGCGCCGGTAGAGGTACGAGCACTGACCAGCAATCGTGACGACACCGCACCGCCACCACAACGCTTTCGCAACGCGGCACAGAACAGCAACGGGCGCCTGTATGTTCAGTTTGGCGCCTTCGGTGCTCGCGACAATGCCGAGAACCTCTCCCGCCAGTTGCGGTCCGAAGGGGTGAAGAACGTCAACATCAGCCGCGTCCGCACCAGTAGCGGGCGCCTGTTCCGGGTGCGTGCCGGCCCGGTGCGCAGCCCGGATGAGGCCGAGCGACTGGGGCAGATTGCCCAGCGACTGGGACTACACACCGCCCAGGTGGTGGCCGACTAGGCTACAATGCGCGCAATTGACACCCTGTAACCCCACGGAATAACCGAGGCGATGAAAAAACTGACGCTTTCCAGAATCCTGAACCTGTTTATTCTTGGCCTGCTGGCCCTGTGCTGGAGCAGCCTGGCACTGGCCGCCCGCACCCCCATGCCGTCGCCCCCGCCGGTGAGCGGGCAGGCGCATGTGCTGATGGAATATCACAGCGGCGACATACTGGCTCAGAGCGATGCTGACGAACCGCGCGAGCCGGCCAGCCTGACCAAGCTGATGACCGCGTACGTGGCCTTCAGCGCCCTGGAGGATGGGGCGGTGTCACTGGATGATCAAATCACTGTCAGCGAACGGGCCTGGCGCATGGCCGGCTCGCGCATGTTTATAGAGGTCAACACGCGCGTCAGCCTGCGAGAACTACTCAAGGGCATGATCATCCAGTCCGGCAACGACGCCAGTGTGGCCATTGCCGAACACGTGGGCGGCTCGGAAGAAAGCTTTGTGCAGATGATGAACGCCACCGCCGCCAGCCTGGGCATGCATAATTCGCACTTTGCCAACAGCACGGGCATGCCCGACCCCATGCAACTGGTGACCGCTCGTGATATCGCCATCCTGGCGCGGGCGCTGATCCGTGATTTCCCGGATAACTACGGATGGTATTCACAACGCGAATACAGCTACAACGGCATCCGCCAGCACAACCGCAACCGTTTGTTGTGGCGCGACGACAGCGTGGATGGCCTCAAGACCGGCTACACCAGCAGTGCCGGCTACAGCCTGGTATCCTCCGCCAAACGTAACGATATGCGCCTGATTTCGGTGGTGCTCGGCGCCCGTGGTGACCAGTCTCGGGTTTCCGACAGCCAGTCCCTGCTCAATTACGGTTTCCGCTTTTTCGAGAGCCACCAGCTGTATGCCGCAGGCGAAGAACTGACCCGTACCCGGGTCTGGCGTGGTGCGCGTGACAGCGTGGGGCTGGGGGTACGCGAGGATCTGCGGGTAACTGTCCCGCGCGGGCGCTATGAGTCGCTGGACGCCTACATGGACCTGGAATCAGCTGTGGCCGCACCCGTCGGCATGGACCAGCAAGTTGGCGTGGTGCGGGTCACCCTGGATGACGAGGTGATCAGCGAACGCCCCCTGTATCCGCTGGAAGCCGTTGATGAAGGCGGCCTGATTCGTCGCCTGTTTGACGATATCCGGCTGTGGTTCATGTAAACAGCACACGCGCACGCCATGAATGACGCTCAAGCTCCGGGGCTGACTTTCCCCTGCCGCTTCCCGGTCAAGGCCATGGGGCGCGATGACGGTGAGTTCCCGGGCATTGTCTCCGGGCTGATTCGCCGGCACCTGACTGACGAGGCGGCGCTTGATGTGCGCACGCGGCCCAGTCGCAACGGCCGCTTCGTATCCGTTACCGTCACCATCGAGGCGCACAATCGGGCCCAGCTTGAAGCCATCTATACCGGGCTCAAGGCGCATCCGCGCGTATTGATGGTGCTGTAAGCCGCCTCACCGCGGAGATCTGTCGTGAATACTCCCCCCCCGCAGATACGTGATCTTGGCCTGGTGCCATACCAGGAGGTGTGGCAACGTATGCAGGCTTTCACTGCCTCGCGTGACACCGGCACCGCGGACGAAATCTGGTTCGTGCAACATCCTCCGGTTTTTACCCAGGGCGTCAGCGGCCGCGCTGAACACGTCCTGGAAGCGGGGGATATTCCCGTCATCACCACCGACCGCGGCGGCCAGGTGACCTACCACGGGCCCGGGCAATGGGTAGTCTATGTGTTGCTGGATATTCGCCGCCTGGGACTGAATGTGCGCGACCTTGTTCACCGTCTTGAAGATGGGGTTATTGCCCTGCTGGCCGGCCACCATGTAGCGGCCTGCGCGCGCCCGGATGCGCCCGGGGTCTACGTCAACGGTGCCAAGATCGCCTCACTCGGCCTGCGCGTGACGCGCGGGCGCAGCTACCACGGCCTGGCGCTGAATGTTGATATGGACCTGGAACCTTTCTCGCGCATCAACCCCTGCGGCTACGCCGGCCAGAAAGTAACCCGAATGCGTGAACTGGTGCCTGATACAAATATGGAAAAAGTCAGAAAAGAGCTTGAAAAACAATTACTCGATCACCTGGGCTATAAACAACCATAGTCCGGATACTCTCATCTGTTCCTGCCCCCCCCCGCGCTTTCCTGTACTTATCTACCGTGTTTTCTTAACCAAATAGCAAACAAAAAGCACAGAGCCTGTTTTTCAGTGACTTCGGTGTTCAGGAAACGCTGATTAATTCGTCGCGATCACAGACCCCTCGCCGTCGTCCCCGCTCAGGCGGGGATCCAGTAACGCTTCTGGGTTCCCGCCTGTGCGGGAATGACGTAGATAGCACGGTGATGTCACG
>SLRW01000077.1 GCA_007130745.1 Gammaproteobacteria bacterium | reverse complement strand
TTCCTGGGGAGGGCATGACATGGCCGGGGATGATCACGCTACACACGAAACCATCGAACGCTATGAACGCATCTGGGTCGGCTTCTCGCTGATCCTGATCGTGATGTTCGTGGCCCTGGTTTTCTACGCTGTGTCCATGCACGGCGCGCATATCGGTCATGCCGAACCGCGCCAGGATCCGCAAAAAATCCTGGCCATGGACGAATTCGCCAACCCCGGGGTGGTGCAAACCGGCGATAATAGCTACCAGGTCAATATGGTGGCCATGGCCTTCAGCTTTGTTCCTGGCCAGATCGAAATCCCCGCCGGTTCGGAGGTCACCTTCCGCATGACCAGCCGGGATGTGATCCACGGCTTCCAGGTGCGCGGGACCGGCATTAATGTTGAGTTAATCCCCGGCGATATTGCCTCATTAAAATACACTTTTGACCGGCCCGGCGAGTACCTGATGATCTGTAACCAGTATTGCGGCGTCGCTCACCAGAATATGCTGGGCCGCATTGTGGTGACGGATCCGGATGCGGTGGTCGCCGAGGCCGATGAGCCGACGCTGGAACCTGAAGATGCCGACTGGCGGGGGGCTGCCGAGAGTGCCTACAACGCCCAGTGCGCGGCCTGTCACCAGCGCGATGGCAGTGGTTCGCGTGGTGCCTTCCCGCCACTGGCTGATCACATGCCGGCGCTGGTGGTGCCCGAAGGTGGTCGCGATTATCTCATTGATGTGGTGCTTTATGGCCTGGCCGGCGCGATTGAGGTCAAGGGCGTGAGCTATCGCGGCATGATGCCCGGCATGGCCCGGCTGTCGGATGCCGACGTGGCCGCCACGCTTAACCATGCGCTACATGCCTGGGGTAATGAAGACGCCCTGCCGGAAGGCTTTGAGCCCATTACGCGGGAAGAAGTCGAACAACGCCGCGGACTGGGTCTGAGTCCTGCGGATGTGCTGGAACAACGCCAGTCCCTGAGGCTGGATTAAGTGCCTTTGGGCTGGACTGATTACAGGAAGGACAGAAAATGGCCATGACCGGATCAGCGAATGTCCCCGCCGGCCGCGCCCTGCAGGGGGCGCCCGAAAAGCGAGTCACCCTGGCGTTCCTGGGGGTGGGGCTGGCCGCCATGCTGCTGGGTTTTTTGCTCGGCCCGCCTCAGGCGCTGAATTACGCCGGCATCGATATCTATGACTACTTGCCGCTGAGTTCCTACTATCAGGGCCTGACGCTGCATGGCGTGCTCATGGCGCTGGTGTTTACCAGCTATTTCATCTGTGGCCTGCTGCTGTATCTGCCGGCGCGCGAACTGGGTATGCGCCCGCGCATGCCGGGGGCCTGGCTGGCCTTCTGGATGATGACCGTCGGCACGCTGATGGCCGGCGCGGCGATGGTGGCCGATACCAGCAACGTACTCTACACCCTGTACCCGCCGATGCAGGGCCACCCGGCCTTTTATCTGGGTCTGGCGCTGGTGGTGGTCGCCACCCTGGTGACCGCGGCGCTGACCTTTGACATGTATCTGGGCTGGCGCCGCGCCAACCCGGGGCAGCCCACGCCGCTGGTGACCTACATGGCGGTGGTGACCTGGATTATGTGGGCCATTGCCTCGGTGGGGCTGGCCGTGGGGGTGTTGTTCATACTGCTGCCCTGGTCACTGGGCTGGGTCGAGGGTGCGGATCCGCAGTTGTTCCGCACGCTGTTCTGGTACACCGGCCATCCGATTGTGTATTTCTGGCTGTTGCCGGCCTATATCGCCTGGTACGCCATCGTGCCCAAACAGGCCGGTGGCAAGCTGGTCTCCGACCCGATGGTGCGGCTGGTGTTTTTGATGTTCCTGCTGTTTTCCATCCCGGTGGGCTTCCACCACCAGTACGCCGACCCGGGCATCCCCGTGGCCTGGAAGCTGGTGCACAACATCATGACCGCTTTTGTGGCCATCCCCAGCCTGATTACGGCCTTTACCGTGGCCGCTTCGCTGGAAAATGGCGGGCGCGCGCGTGGCGGCCGGGGTGTCTTCGGCTGGATCCCCGTGCTGCCCTGGAAAAATGCCGCCTTCACCGCTTCGGTTCTGGCCATGGTGACCTTCATCTTCGGTGGCGCCGGCGGCATGGTGCTGGCGAGTTTCAATCTCAACCTGGTGGTGCATAACACGGCCTTTATCCCTGGCCATTTCCACATCACTGTGGGCACGGCCGTGACCATGACCTTTATGGGCCTGGCCTTTGCGCTGATTCCGCATCTGAGCGGACGCACGCTGCTGGCGCCGAAAGCGGCGCTGGCCTCGGTGTGGCTGTGGTTTGTGGGCATGATGACCTTTGCCGTGGGCATGCACTGGCAGGGCGTGCTGGGTGTGCCGCGGCGTTCCAAAATCTCCGATATTGCCGGTGAATATGCTGATGTCTATGCCAACGCGGCCTTCCCGGCGGCGCTGTCCGGGCTGGGTGGGGTGATCCTGTTTGTGGCCGGGGCGCTGTTCTTCTGGGTGATCGTGGGTACGCTGCTGCGCCGCCGCGCGGCCGAGTTGCCGCCGATGCCGGAGTTCACCGAGACCTTGTCCGGCCCGTATCAGGCTGACGGCACACCCAAGCGCCATGTGATGATTATGGAGCGGCTGGGGCTGTGGACGCTGCTCACCGTGGTGCTGGTGGCCATAGCCTATGCTCCCATGCTGATTGAACAGGTCAGGGGTTATGTAGGCGTGCCCGGCGTGCAACTCTGGTAGAAGGCATGACGGGCGGGTTCATCCCCGCCCGTATTATTTTGCGGCCGCCAGTTCGCGGTCGATAGCCGGTTCCCAGCCGTCCAGCGCGCGGCGGACCATCTCCAGCCGGTCCTGGCCCCAGAAAACGTATCGGCCATTGACCACGAAGGTGGGCGCGCCGCAGGCACCCAGCGCCTCGGCACGTTCGGTGTTGGCGCGAATGGTGTCCTTGTTGGACTGCGCCAGGGCCTGTTCAATTATTTCATCGGCATCCAGCCCCTGCTCGCTGATGACCTCCCGGAGCACGGCTTCGTCACTCAGATTGCGGTTGTCGGCCCAGACAGCCTGGTAAAAGGCCGGGGTCAGTCGACTGTCGATATTGGCACAGCGCAGCGCCAGTACCGTGTTGATCGGGAAATGGCTGGTAAAGCGAAAGGGCACGCCCCATTCACGCGCCCAGCGCTCCAGATCGGCCGCGCCCCAGTTGCGGCGGTGCTCGTTCATCTCAAGCATGGGCAACATCGGCGTGCCGATGCTGCGAAACAGCGCGCCGAGCAGCATGGGGCGCCAGTGAAGCTCGGCGCCGTGTTCACGGGCAATGGCTTGGATCTGCGTTGAGCCCAGATAGGAGAAAGGGCTGGAGAAATCATGAAAGACCTCCAGCCGGGCGGGCGTTGAGGGTTGTGGTCTGTAGGCTTGCGGTTGGCCGCCCAGGTCGGCCTCCAGGAAGTGCATGCGATCCACGCCCCACCAGAGCAGCTCGCCAAGTGTGAAAGTGGGCACGCCGAAGGCGCCGTGCTCAACCGCTTCGGCCGTGTTTTCACGCAGCTTTTCGCTGGCCCGGGAGTCGTCCATCAGCGCCGGGTCCACGTCATGTTCCCGGGCTATTTCCGCCAGCACTTCACGCTCACTGATATCGCGGTTGTCAATCCAGTAGGCGCGGTACAGGGCGTGCATGAGAGCGGCCATGGTCGGCTGGTCGAGCAGGGTGAGCAGGCGCATGGCTTCAACCGTGCGTCGCGGGTGCTGCTCGGGAAAGCGCAGAGGCACATCATGCAATTCAGCCTGGCGGTGCAGGTCGCGGTAGGTCATGAGCTGCTTGTTTTGCGCCCAGGCGGCCGAGGGGTGGTCCGGGTTATTGACCAGGCGATAGATGCCTCCGAGCAGAACCGGGCGCAATTCCAGCTCATGGCCGGTACGCTTGGCCAGCGCCTCGACACGGGTGGACGCCAGCATGGCGTAGGGGCAAACAACATCAAAGTAAAATTCCAGGCGTGGCATGGTGCCTCCAGCAGGGCGAGGGGGGTGGCCATGTATTGATTCTGGCCAAAAGCCGGTCGCTAAACAATCGGCATTTATGCTGCGGCCTTGAGTGATACAATATAACGTTTTTGCGGCGTGTACGGAAACTCATGTGATGAAATCCAGCCTGCGTGACAGTCCGGCCGTCTTGTTGCCGCTTTTCTTCGTGTCCGGTTTTGCCGCGCTGGTGTATCAGGTGCTGTGGGTGCGTGAGCTGGGCCTGCTGTTTGGCAGTACGGCCCAGGCGGCCGCCCTGACCATCGCCATCTTTTTCACCGGTATTGCCCTTGGGGGCTGGTTCTGGGGCCGGCGTGCGGCGCGTACCGGCAGCAGCCTGCGGTTGTTCGGCTGGCTGGAGGTGGGCGTAGCCATCTCCGCTCTGGGGCATTTTGTGTTAGTGGATGCCTACCATGCGCTGTATCCGGCCCTGTTTGGGATGATTGGCGGCGTGCCGGCACTGGAGACCCTGGCCAAGGCGGCGATTGCGGCGAGTATTTTGTTGCTGCCCGCCTTTCTCATGGGCGGCACCCTGCCGCTGATGGTGCAACACATGGCGCAAAGCCGCGCGGCGCTGGCACATACCGGCGCGGCGCTGTATGCGGTCAATACCGCCGGCTCGGCCAGCGGTGCGCTGGCAGCCGGCTTTGTGCTGCCGGTATTGCTCGGCTTTCACGGCGCCTATTTGCTGGCGGTGGGGCTGGATATCGCGGTGGGCCTGTGTGCGTTGTTGATTGCCGCCGGGGCGGCGGTTCATGCGCCCTCAAAATCGGCCAGGCCGGTGACGACAGCGCCGCCTGACGCCGATCAGCATCCCGGCCCGGAAGGCACTCACACCAGTATCTGGCTGGTGGCCTTTTTCTCGGGGGCCGCCACCCTGGGGGTGGAGGTGGTGTGGACGCGCCTGTTCTCGCAGGTGTTGCAGAACTCCGTGTATACCTACGCCCTGGTGTTGTCGATGTTCCTGATCGCACTGGCCGTGGGCGCGGTACTGGCGCGCTGGCTGGCCGCGCAGCCGCGCTTGCCGGTGCGTCCGGTCCTGGCCGGGCTGCTGGTTCTGGGTGCGGTGGTCACTGTGACCTCGCCCTGGCTGTTCTATATCGCAACTGCCGGGCTGGGTTATATCGGTGGGGGTCTGGGCTGGTGGGCCTATATCGGTGCGGTGGCCTCGGTGGCCGCCGTGGTGATGCTGATCCCGGGGATTGTGCTGGGCGCGGTGTTGCCCTATTTGCTGCGTATGTTGCAGGCACGCCGGGCCGCGCCCGGCGACACCCTGGGGCGTCTGGTGATGACCAATACCCTGGGCGCGATTGTCGGCACCCTGGTGACCGGGTTCGTGTTGCTGGGCCTGGTGGGCACAGGCCATACCCTGCTGATTCTGGGCAGTGTGTATCTGGGTCTGGCCATACTGTGGTGGCTGGAAGCGCCCACCCCGAGGGGCCT
>SLRW01000021.1 GCA_007130745.1 Gammaproteobacteria bacterium | reverse complement strand
TCAGCACTTCTGTCGCACGTTGCAGCTATTCGGCAATCAGTGCGCGGTGAGTTCGTGTTGTCCGAACAGGAGCAGGCGTAACGCATGTTCAACCCGGCACGCAAAGTGTTCAGAAAGATGGCGCCCCTTTCGCTGGCGATTTTAGGCATTGGTGTCGCGGGCTGTGTCGCGGTCTGGTTTATGACTGCCGAGATCATTGATCGGGCCGGACAACGTGACTTTGAAAATCGCGCCGAGCTTGGCCGTAATTCCATCCAGCAGCAGATGGAACAATACAGCGCACTGGTTGAAAGCTTCAGCGGCCTGTTCAATGTAGCGGATAATTTTAACCGTCTGACTTTCCATGACTATGCCCGCAGCCTGGAGCTCGACAACCGTTATCCCGGTCTTCACAACATCTCCTTTGCCCGGTTTGTGCTTGAGAGCGAACGCGACTCCTTCCAGGCCCGGGTCAGGGATGACCGCCTGCTGCACCCTGAAGGCTATCCGGGATTTCGCATTATTCCGCAGGGGGATGGAGACAGCGTTGTCATCGAATATGTCGAACCGGCAGATAAAATCCCGACGGCCATGGGTATAAACCTGCTGGCTTCTGCCGAGCGGCGCCAGCCGCTGCTGCTGGCTCGTGACGAAGGAATATTGACGCTCTCCGGTCCCCTGCGACTGCGTGATGACCCGGAAGGCATGATGTCTGTCACCATGCGTATGCCCCTCTTCCACGACAGCGCGATTATTCCGGAAACCGGCCCGGAACGCATTGAACTGTTTGCCGGGGTAATTGATCTGGCAATTCGCGTTTCACCCATGGTGGACGCGGCCATGGATGAGGCCGCCCTGGCCGGCATGGGCGTGGTGATCCGTGATGTGGGTCTGATCGGACAACCGGCAGAGGCCCTTTTGTTGCATCACCACCTTTCCCCGAATGATGTACGTGATGTTGGGCAGCCTGTGGGCTCTGCCCTGCTGGAAAATCGTCACATTGAAATCGGTGGCCGGGTCTGGGAAATCGAGTTCTTTCCGACGACCGCTTATGTCGGTCCCATAGAACGCGCAATGCCGTGGCTGCCCGGCCCGTTCAGAGCCGAAAGTTTGATCCCCTGGGTAATGAGCATGGGCGGACTGGTAGCCCTGCTATTACTGGTGGGGCTGCTTCAGAGCCAGTTCAATGCCCGCAACCAGGCCCAGCGACTGGCCCATAAAATGACCAGTGATCTGCGCCAGAGTGAAACCCGGCTGCGTGAGGCCCAGCAACTTGCTCACCTGGGCAACTGGCGTCTGGATACGGCCACCGGGCAGGTGCAGTGGTCGGATGAGATCTATCACATTCTGGGTGTGCCTCGCTGGCGCGCGCCCTACAGTTCCGAGGAATTAATTGAACGCATTCCTCCCGAATACCGCTTCCGTGGCGACGAGGCCCTGGGCAAAACTCCAGAGCCGGCCTTTGAGGCCGAATATCCCATCCGCCGCGATGACGGTTCCCAGGTGTGGGTGCATACTCGCGCCGAACCCCGACTGGACGATCATGGCGAAGTTGAAAGCTGGCTGGGCACCATGATGGATATCAGCCAGCGCAAGCAGGCCGAACTGGCGCTGATGGCGGAAAAAGAACGCGCCCAGGTGACCCTGGAGGCCATTAGCGACGGCGTGGTCGTCAGCGACGTGCGCGGCAAGGTCACCTATCTCAACCCGGCGGCACGCAAGCTCACCGGCTGGTCTCTGGAACAAGCCGAAGGCGTGGATCTGAGCGAAGTGTTGCGCGTGCGGCCTGCGCCCGGAGCCCCGGCAATAGCTGCGCCCGTGGACGCCTGGTTAGGTAGTGCGCGCAGCAGTCCCGGGGATCAACCACTGCTGTTTTCGAGGAATGGCAGCGAGCACATAATCGAAGTCTCCGCCGCGCGCATGCACGATGAGCACAATAACGACCAGGGCGTGGTATTGATTCTGCATGATGTCAGCGAACGCCATGAATTCGAGCGCCAACTCGCCTGGCAGGCCAGTCATGATGCCCTGACCGGGCTGTATAACCGTTACGAATTTGAAAAACGCGTGGAGGCGTTGCTTCAGGGCCAGAGCAACCCTGGTGGGGACAATGCCCTGATATATCTTGATCTCGACCAGTTCAAGGTGGTCAACGACAGCTGCGGGCACACTGTAGGCGATGAATTGCTGCGGCGCCTGACGGCCCTGCTCGCACACATGGTCGGCAAGCCACACACCCTGGCCAGGCTGGGGGGGGATGAATTCGGCATCCTGCTCAGAAATTGCCCGCTGGATGAGGCTCTCAGGCTGGGCGAACAATTAATCAATGCCATTAATGACTTTCGCTTCGAATGGGAAGGCAGCGCCTTTACCGTAGGCGCCAGCGCCGGACTGGTGGTGCCGGAGATCGGACAAGACACGCTCAACAGCGTCATGAGCGCCGCCGACAGCGCCTGTTACGCCGCCAAGGACAAGGGCCGCAACCGCATCCAGGTCTACCAGCGCGATGACCAGGAGCTGCTTCTGCGCCAGGATGAAATGAACTGGGTGGGACGCATCACCGATGCCCTGGACAACAACCGTTTCGAGCTATATTACCAACGTCTGCAACGCCTGGACGACAAACCGGAAACCGGTGAGCGTATCGAAATATTGCTGCGCATGCGGGATGTCAACGGCGAAATTATTGCGCCCGGGAGCTTTATCCCCGCAGCCGAGCGCTATAACCTGATGCCGGCGGTAGACCGATGGGTAATTCGCCATGTTTTCCAGCAGTTGGCCCAGCACCTGAATCATGGCGAACAGGTTCCGGAAAGCGTAGGAATCAACCTTTCGGGCACCAGCCTTTCTGATGAAGCGCTGCCGGATTATGTGCGCGAGCAACTGGCCTCAACGGGTATCCCACCAAGGCTTGTCTGCTTTGAGATTACCGAAACTGCGGCCATATCACACCGCACTGCCGCCATGCGCTTCATTGAAGCCATGCGCGAGCTGGGCTGTTCGCTGGCGCTGGATGACTTCGGCAGCGGTCTGTCATCCTTCGAGTATTTGCGCAGTCTTGATGTACAAAACCTGAAGATAGACGGGGCTTTTATACGCGATATGGATCGCAACCGTATTGACCGGGCCATGGTTCAGGCCATTGAGCGGGTTGCCGAGGTCATGCAACTTGAGACCGTGGCGGAATTCATCGAACGCCCCGAATTGATCCCGCTGGCGCGGGAACTGGGGTTGACCTGGGCACAGGGTTACGCAGTTCATCGCCCGACGCCCTGGCGTGCACGTGAAGCCCAACCGGCCTGACCGAAACACAGCCCCAACAGGAACAGACATGACCGAACAGCCGATTGCTCCAGCATCCCGACGCGCGCGCCTGGCTGCCGGACTATTCATCACTGCCACTGTCATTGTTCTGCTGATCGTGATGTGGCATCAGTTACCCCGCCCTTATTCCACCGACCTGAACCAGATCGGCCAGGGCAAACCGGCACTGGTGCTCGCCCATGACGATCATCTGGTCAACAGCGATCAGCAGATGGCCGCCATGGATAATGTGCGCGAGGGGCTGGAACGGCATGCTATTTTGCTGGTGGCCAATATGCGCGAAGCCCGCGGGGCGACTTTTGCCCGTAAGCATGACGCGGATGCCGCCACGGTGCTGATCTTCAGCGCAGAGGGAGAGTTACTGGCCCGTATCCGTGGCCCCGTTGACGGGGCCACGCTGCGCCAGCATGTCGCCGCCGTGCTGGACACCGGCGATGAACAGCCCGGAGAATGAGCGGCATGACTGAAAAACACTTTCCTGACTGGGACGAGGATATTCGTATTCCTCAAGGCCAGGCCGCCTGCTGGTGGCTGGGGCCGCTCACTCTGTATGCCGAACGTAACAAAAGTGAATGGCGTCTGGGCTGGCGACGTGAAAAAGATCCGCTGCATGAGGCGCATGCCTTTGGCCTGCGGGATACCATGCCCGAGGATGAAACCCTGGACCGCAAACGCTGGGGTACCGAGCATACGGGAGAAACACTGCGACTGACGCCTCTACTCGCGGACCGGCCGGTGGTGGTCGCCCCGGAAGATGCGCTTTCAGTGGCCGCCGGCGACACCCTGGTGCTGTATATGAGCTCACCGCTTTGGCTCAGCATTACCACCGGCAGCGACAGCAAACCGCACACGCTGACCGAACTGCCGGTGACCCTGTTATCGGATACCTGGTTTGGCGAAAACACGCGTGTGGGCGAACTGTGCTATTCCATCCGTACCCGGGCCCGCACTGTGTTCGAGGAAATCACGCCCCTGTCACACCGGGCTTTGACCCGGGTGACGATCAAAAACCGCAGCAGCAAGGTGCTGGACCTGGAACAACTCAAGGTGCCCATGAACGCCCTGGCCCTGCACAGTTATACCGACGGCTCGCTGTGGACCGATGCGGTGGTGCTCAACCACGAAGACGGCGAGCAGCTGACCAGCCTGGAAATCGACCGCAAGGCGCGTCATCAAAGCGGCCGCAAGAAACAGATTGCCGCGCCCCGCGAAGTATTTGAGCGCCAGACCATGATGCGGGCTTTCAGCCAGTTGTTTGGCCAGACCCACTGAAGCTGTCGGAAATCCCCCTATGATCGAAACCTTCGGCCATTATCTGCAAACTGATTTCGCTCTCCATGCGATACGAGCGGTGCTGATCCTCATAGTCAGCCTGGTGCTGGCCCGTTTCGCGGGTGCAGCCGTCCAGCGCATGCTGGTCAACAGCCTGGGTGATAACCGGGCCCGCACCGCGCGGCGTCTGATGTTTTATCTGGTTGTGGCTGCGGGCCTGATGATGGGGCTGCGGGAGCTGGGCTTCAATATTGCCGTGCTGCTGGGGGCGGCCGGCATCCTCAGTGTGGCGCTGGGCTTTGCTTCCCAGACCTCGGCTTCGAATCTCATCAGCGGCTTGTTTCTGGTGGGTGAAAAACCCTTCGAGCTGGGTGACATGATTCGCGTGGGTGAGACCACCGGACAGGTGCTGTCCGTGGACCTGCTCTCGGTCAAACTGCGCACCTTCGACAATCTCTTTGTGCGGGTACCAAACGAAACCCTGATCAAAAGCGAAATCGTCAACCTCACCCGCTTTCCCATCCGCCGCTATGACCTGCAGGTGGGGGTGGCCTACAAGGAAGACATCGGCAAGGTCCGGGATGTGCTGACACAGGTCGCCCGGGATAACCCACTGTGCCTGGATCATCCCAAACCCATGGTCATTTTCCAGGGCTTCGGTGATTCATCACTGGATCTGCAGTTTTCTGTCTGGGCCCGGCGAGAGAACTTCCTGCCGCTACGAAACAGTATCAGCGAGGAAGTGAAAAATGCCTTTGACGAGGCCGGCATCGAGATCCCCTTCCCCCATCGCACCCTTTATACCGGCAGCGTCACCGAACCCATGCCAATCCGGCTGGTAGACAACGAACCTCCGAGCT